>CAZXBZ010000238.1:0-6122 GCA_964639135.1 uncultured Solibacteraceae bacterium
GCTCAGCCGAACGAGATCAAGCCGGAGTGGAATAACTGGAGGCGTGATACTCTGCCGTTGATTCCGGCTGAGTTGCCGCTGGTGGTGTACGAGAACACACGAGATCAGTTCGAGGTGGTGCGAAAAATCCTCAATTCACCAAAAGTTGCCCGGATCGTCTGCGCAACGGACGCCGGGCGCGAGGGGGAATTGATCTTTCGCTACATTTACGAAGCCGCGTCCTGCGCGAAGCCGGTAGACCGGCTCTGGATCTCGTCGCTGACGCCCGACGCCATCGGACAAGGGTTCCGGGACCTCAAGAGCGGCGAGGAATTCAACGGCCTCGGCAGCGCCGCGCGAGGGCGCAGCCGGGCGGACTGGCTGGTGGGGCTGAATCTCTCCCGGGCCTACTCGCTTGCCTACAACGAGGAACTCTCCGTCGGCCGCGTGCAAACCCCCACCCTGGCGATGCTCGTGGAGCGCGAACTCGCCATCCGCGCCTTCATCGCCGAGGATTATTTCGAGGTCGCCGCAACATTCTCGCCCGCGGAGTGTGCGCGCTCCGAGAGCGCCGGGGGCCGCCCGTCGTATCAGGGCACATGGTTCCGTCCCGCCGAGGCGAACACCTCACGAACGCAGCCCCCTGGTGAAGGAAAAGCCAGCGACGGCGATCCCGCCCGGAAGGATGCCCTCCAGAAATCCAAGAGGATCGCGGACGCCGGGGAAGCGGAAGCGATCGCGGCGCGGGCCCTCCAAGGCACGGCGCGCATCACGGAGATCACGCGCGAATCGAAGCGAATGGCGCCGCCGGGCTTCCACGATCTCGCGGAACTCCAGCGTCACGCGAACCGGCTCTTCGGCTTTAGCGCGCAGCGGACGCTCGATATCGCCCAGGCGCTTTATGAAAAGCACAAACTGCTCAGCTATCCACGCACCGATTGCCGGCATCTTTCGCAGTCCGTCGCCCGGACGCTGCCGAAGATCGTCGCCGCTATCGCGCCGCGCTACGAGGGCCTGCTCGCGGAGGGCTCCGGCGAACGCCCACTGAATAAACGCTACGTGGACGACAGCAAGATCACCGACCACCATGCGATCATCCCCACGGCCGTCTCGGCCGCCAAGCTCTCTCTCGGCGACGACGAGAAGAAGATCTACGATCTCGTGTGCCGGCGGCTGCTCTCCGCATGGCACGACGATTACCTGACCGAAGTCACCACCGTGATTACGCGCATCGAGAACCCGGGGATCGAAGATTTTTACCATGCCTCCGGCATCGCCATCCGCCAATTAGGCTGGAAGGCGCTCGACATTTCCACGCGCGCGAGCGCGGAGGCGGAGGCGGGCGGGAAGAGCGCGAGCAAGGGACGAAAGGTCCGCCAGGCCGATGCCGCGGAGGATGAGGCGCAATCACTGCCGGCCATCCTTGAAGAAGGGCAGAGCCAGGACGTGCTTTCCGCCGAGGCTCTCCGGAAAAAAACCAGGCCGCCGAAGCGCTTTACCGAAGCCACGCTGCTGACGGCGATGCAAACGGCCGGCAAGACGCTGGACGAGAAAGAACTCTCCGACGCCATGAAGGATAGCGGCCTTGGCACGCCGGCCACTCGCGCATCCATCATCGAAACCCTGATTAAGCGCGGATTCATCGAGAGGCAAGCGAAGACGCTCGCGGCCACCGATAAGGGCATCCATCTGATCGAGGTGGTTCACGAAGAGGTGCGCAGCCCGGCGATGACCGGCCAGTGGGAAGCCTACCTCAAGCGTATTGAGCGGGGAGAGGCGACGCTGCCCGATTTTCTCGAAGCGATCGAAAGGTACGTGAGCGGCGTGGTCGGCCGGGCCGGACAAAAGGCTGAACCCGCCCCGAAGAGAAACCAGACGGTCGCCGGGAGTAGGGGCGAGGCGCGCCCGGCGTTGTTATCCCCCGGCCCAGAGAATCCGGAGAACGGCGTGGCGACGCAAACCGCCCCGCGAGACTATTCCGCGTATGCGGACGATCTCGACGGGCTGCTGCACGCCGCGTTTGGGTTTGCCGCGTTCCGTCCGGTTCAGCGCGAAGTTTGCGAGGCGGTGGTGGCCGGCCAGGACGTGCTTCTCGTAATGCCGACGGGCGCGGGGAAATCCCTGTGCTACCAGTTGCCTGGGCTCGCATTAAGCGCCAACGGCGGACGCGGAACCACGCTGGTCATTAGCCCGCTGATCGCGCTGATGGAAGACCAGGTGGCCAAGATGAAGGCACTCGGCTTCGCGGCGGAGCGAATCCACTCGGGGCGCGATCGCGCCGCTTCCAGAGCCGCGTGCGTGGATTACCTCGCGGGCAAGCTGCAGTTTCTCTTCGTCGCGCCGGAGCGCTTCCGCGTGCCGGGATTTCCCGAAATGCTCGCGAAGCACCCGCCGGCGCTCGTCGCCGTGGATGAAGCGCACTGCATTTCCCAGTGGGGGCATGACTTCCGCCCCGATTACCGCACCTTCGGCCAGCATCTCCCCGCCCTGCGCCCCGCGCCGGTCATCGCATTAACCGCGACGGCCACGCCCATCGTGCAGGACGACATCGCCAGCCAACTGGAACTCGCGGCGGGGGGCCGCTTCATCCAGGGCTTCCGGCGCGAAAATATCGCAATCGAAGTCGTGGAAGCGCCTCCAGGCGCGCGCACGCAAATCGTGGAGCAATTGCTCGCCGGCGAGGGACGCCTGCCCGCGATAGTCTACGCGCCCACCCGGAAGCAGGCCGAGAGCCTGGCGGCTCAACTCGGCTCCGCCTTTCCCTGTGGCGCCTATCACGCGGGGCTGGGCGCCGCGGAGCGCCAGCGCGTGCAGGAAAGCTTCTTGAGCGGCGGACTTCAAGCCATCGTCGCGACCATCGCCTTCGGCATGGGAATCGACAAGCCGGACATCCGCACGGTAATTCACACCGCGATGCCCGCGAGCATCGAAGGCTACTATCAGGAAATCGGCCGCGCCGGCCGCGATGGGCTTCCCTCGCGCGCGGTGCTCCTTCACTCTTACGCGGATCGCCACACCCACAACTACTTTTTCGACCGGGATTATCCCAGCGTCGCAACCCTCGATAAAATCTTCCGCGCTCTGAGCGATCAGCCCCTGCCGAAGGAAGAACTCCAGCGGGCGATTGGCATGGAGGAAGAAGTCTTCGACAAAGCTCTTGAAAAGCTCTGGATTCACGGTGGAGCGCTGGTGGATTTTGCCGAAAACGTCTCCCTTGGCGAAGAGGGCTGGCGCGATTCCTACGCTCACCAGGGGGCGCAGAAGCGCGCGCAACTCGACCGTATAATTCAGTTCACCGAAGCCAGCCGGTGCCGCATGCAGGCGCTGGTGACCCACTTCGGAGATCATGCGGGCGCAAAGCAACCCTGCGGGCTGTGCGATTTTTGCGCTCCCGGGAATTGTGAAGCGCAGCCGGTGCGCACCGCCTCCGAACTGGAGAAGGAGATCGCGTTCGCCGCCGTCGCGCAGTTGAAAACAAGCGACGGCATGTCCACCGGACAGTTGCATCGCGCGGTGACGGAACGCCTGCCCTTACCGAGCGCGCCATCGCGCGACGAATTCGAGCAGTTGCTGCATGCAATGGCGGCCGCCGGCTTGCTGGAGTTGAACGAAGCTTCGTTCAACTCCGATGGCCGTGACATCCGCTTCCGCCGGGCATCGCTTCGGCACGAAGGCCGGCTCGTGACCGATATCACGGAAATCGATCTCGTGATTCGCGAAGAAGTGCGGCGTCCCGAACGCCCGGCCGCGAAGCGCCGCAAGCCGGCAAAGGCCGCAAAGCGCGTAAAGACGAGTTCCGCGAAGCCTGCCTCCGAGCCCGTTCTCAGCCAGGCGGACGGCCTTGCGCGGGCTCCAGACGATGCCGACGAAGCGCTGGTGCGGAAATTGAAGGAATGGCGTCTGGCGCGGGCGAAGCAAAAGCACGTTCCCGCCTTCCGTATACTCAGCGACAAGACCTTGCGCGCGCTCGCCGAGGCCCGGCCGGAAACGCTAAACGAACTGCTGCGCGTGCCTGGATTCGGCTTGAAGCTGGTGGAGCAATACGGAAGCGATCTGCTCGGGATCGTGGCCGCGCGTTAAACAATCTCCGGCTATTTTCCGGCGGTCTATTGCGTCTCACCGCCGCGCTATGCCCAGTACTTCCGGTCAAGTCCGCGGTATTGCACGGCCTCGGCGATGTGCTTGCCTTTCACCGTGGAGGAATCGTCGAGATCGGCGATCGTGCGAGCGACCTTCAGCAGCCGGTCATGAGCACGCGCGGAGAGACCGAGCTTACGCATGGCGATCTCGAGAGCGCGCTCTCCGGCCTCGTCAAGTTCGCAGAACTTCCGCAGCGTCTTCGGCGGAATCGCCGCGTTGATGAAGCCGCGCCGTATTTGTAAATCCCGCGCGGCCATGACGCGCTCCCGCATCCTCCGAGAGCCTTCCGTGCCCTCCCGGCTTCGCAGTTCACGGTAGGGCACCGTGGGCACGCTCACATGGATATCGATTCGATCGAGCAGCGGGCCGCTTACCCTGCCCAGATAGCGCTGAATCATCGCTCCGGTGCAGCGGCACTCGCGCTGATCATCTCCAAAAAAACCACATGGACATGGATTCATCGCGGCAATCAGCGAGAAGCGCGATGGAAAGTGCAGCGTCAGTTGGGAACGCGCAAGAACCACCTCCCCGTCTTCCAGGGGCTGCCTCAGCAGCTCGAGCACGCTGCGCGGAAATTCGGGAAGTTCGTCGAGAAACAGAACGCCGTTATGCGCGAAGCTCACCTCGCCCGGCTTCGGAACTCCGATGCCTCCGCCGATGAGGCCGGCGTCTGAAATGGTATGGTGGGGCGCGCGAAACGGCCGCTGGGTAATGAACGAATTTTCACGCCCCAGTCTTCCGGAGATGCTGTAGATCTTAGTGGTTTCGAGCGCTTCCGGGAAGGTAATAGCGGGAAGAACACCGGGGAACCTCTTCGCGAGCATCGTCTTGCCGGAACCCGGCGGGCCGATCATCAGCACGTTATGACCGCCCGCCGCCGCGACTTCCAGCGCGCGCTTCGCCATGGTCTGGCCGCGCACATCGCCGAAGTCTGGCTCAATCTCGGCCTGCTTCGCGAGATCCGGCAGCAAGGGCGTTACGGCGGTGAAGCGCGCGGGGTTCTGAAAGTAGGCGACCACTTCCGAAAGGTGCTTCAATCCGAAAACGCGAATGCCATCCACCACGGAGGCATCCATCGCGTTCTCCGCCGGAAGCAGCAGCGATTCGATACCCCGGTCCCGCGCAAGAATCGCCATCGGCAGAGCGCCGCGCACCGGGCGCAACATGCCGTCGAGCGCCAGTTCACCCGCCAACAGCAGGCTCTTGCCGTTCGTCACCGTGCCCATCGCGCCCAGGATTCCCATGGCCATGGGCAGGTCGAACGCGGCGCCTTCCTTCTTCACATCGGCGGGCGCGAGATTGATGGTGATGCTGCTTGTCAAATACCCAAGGCCCGAGTTCGCGATCGCCGCTTTAATGCGCTCCCGGCTCTCCTTGACCGCCGTATCCGGCATCCCAACGGTAATAAAGATTCCAGGGTCTCCGTTATAAGCATCCACTTCAACATCGATCAAGTGAGCGTCAATTCCGTAGACCGCGGCACTCTGCGTATGGAATAGCGGCACCGTGTGTTCGATACCTCCCGAAGAGACTAAGTAGCGCGAATATGTCACTGTTCTCAGGCAAAATGCGGACTGGAGGCTCTAAGCGGAACAAAAATGCCGTTAAGGTATTGCACAAAAAACAAATCTGACGAAAAATGTAGAAAACACACTGCCATCGCATGATGGCGGAATCTGTTCATTGGGAGAATCGTAATGGCAACAAAGAAACCGGCTGAGGCTCCAGCGCCGGCGGCCGCGCAGGCCGCTCCGGCCGCGAGCGCAAAGAAAGCCGCACCCGCAAAGAAGGCCGCCGCGAAGAAAGCTCCGGCCAAGAAGGCCGCTCCAGCCAAGAAGGCAGCGCCCGCAAAGAAAGCTGCACCCGCGAAGAAAGCCGCTCCGGCGAAAAAGGCCGCTCCCGCCAAGAAAGCAGCGCCCGCCAAGAAGGCCCCGGCCAAGAAGGCCGCTCCGGCGAAGAAGGCCGCTCCCGCGAAGAAGGCCGCTCCCGCTAAGAAAGCAGCT
>CAZXBZ010000239.1:0-6105 GCA_964639135.1 uncultured Solibacteraceae bacterium
GATGGATAAGATCGCGGGGCGGGAAGGCGGCCACGGCCCCGACGTCAGCCGGGAGGGAGTGCAGCGCGACATCCTGCCCATTGTGGAAGGGACCACGGTGAATACCCGCTACGGTTTTGTGCGCACGGATCACGTGCTGTTCATCGCCGCCGGCGCCTTCCACGTCTCCAAGCCGAGCGACCTGATTCCGGAACTGCAGGGGCGCTTTCCGATCCGGGTGGAGCTTAAATCGCTTACCGAAGCGGATTTCATACGGATCCTGCAGGAGCCGAAGAACGCCCTCACCAAGCAATACACCGCCCTGATGGAAACGGAAGGTCTGCAGCTCCAGTTCACGGACGACGCCTTGCAGGAACTGGCCCGCTACGCCACGAAACTCAACGAGACGACGGAGAATATTGGCGCCCGGCGGCTGCACACGATCCTTGAAAAGGTTCTGGACGAGATCTCCTTCGAGGCTCCGGAGTTGAAAACGAAACAGGTTTCCGTGGATGCGGCCTACGTCCACAAACAGCTTGCCGATATCGTGAAGGACGAAGATCTCAGCCGTTATATCCTCTAAACCATGCGGAGCCTTCCATCGCGCCGTTTGCTCTTCGCGGCCGCATTCGCGCTTTTTTTAGGCGGCTGCGGCTACGTCGGCGACCCCCTTCCGCCCGCGCTCTACATTCCGCTTCCGGTCATCGATCTTAGCGCCATGCAGCAGGAAGAAACCCTGACGGTGCGTTTTACCCTCCCTTCCCGCACCACGGAGGATCTCCCGACGGAAGTTTCCCCCGAAGTGGATTTGCGTGCCGCGGTCTGGGAGAACCGGAAGTGGGACGAAGCGGCTTGGGAGCGGGAATCCACGAAGCTGGCGACACCGCCACCGGATGAGGGCGTAGTGACCTCGCGCACGCCCGTGGGGCCGTGGGCCGGCAAGCGCCTTGTGCTTCGGGTGCGCGTGGCGGGGAAACTCGGGCGCTTTTCCTTGTGGTCCGAGCCCGCAGCGCTGCGGATTCTCGCGCAACCGCCTTCCATCGGCGGCTTTCGAGTGGCTTCGGCCCCCGAGGGCACGCGGCTCTCCTGGACAGTTCCCGAGTGGCGCCCCGCCGGCATGCTGACGGAGATCCACCGAAAATCGGCGGACGCGGAAGGGTTCGTTCGTCTCAATGCCGTTTCCGGTGAGTTCTGGGACGACCACGGCGCTCGGTTCGGCCAAAGCTACGTCTATCAGGTGCGAGAAATCTTCACGCAAGAGGAATACAATTACGCCGGGCCGCTCCTCGGGCCGCTTTCCATCACGCCGACCGACACTTTCGCGCCCGCGCCGCCCGCCGACGTCGATGCCGTGGCGGGCGCTTCCGCCGTGGAACTCTCGTGGAATCGCAATCAGGAAGCCGATTTCCAGGAATACCGCGTCTACCGGAGTATCGATGACGGCCCGTTCGTACAAGTTGGGGAACCTACTTCGTCCCCCGTCTTTAGCGATTCGGATGCCCCTATGGCCGTTCCGCTGAAATATCGCATTACCTCCGTGGACGATCACGGTAACGAGAGCGCGCCTTCGCGGATTGTGGAGATTACGCGTCCGTGAGCGGACGTTTGGACGCCTGATCGCGATCCCGGGCGAATTCTTTTCGATGAAGTCCGCGGGATCGTTTCGTCCGGCGGCGAACTTCGCTAAGATAAGAGGGTTCGGGCTGTGGCGCAGCCTGGTAGCGCGCTTGCTTGGGGTGCAAGAGGTCGTGAGTTCGAATCTCGCCAGCCCGACCATTCAACCCTAAGGCCAACCGGCCTTCCTCTCCCAGGATCGGTTCCACGTCAAAAACGGCTCCACGACAAAAGCGGAGCAGACCCCGATCCCAAGCCTTCGGCTCTCCCGAAATCCTTCCATCCAGACCAATGGGGTCCGATCTCTATCCTCCGTTCTCTTAGACGGCGGGTAACGCCGTGCCGTGGGAGGCCGTGTGTGCGCGGCGCTTCTTCCGGATGAAGCGCGGGTAGAAACGCACGGCCGGAGGGCGTTCCGCGGCTTCTTTCCGGGCTGGAGGTGAATTTCGAAGGTTTCCCGTGCTTGAGGCTTCCCTCTGGCGCTTCTTTCCGGCGCCATGCTGGATAGAGGCAGGCAATACCGATCCTTGATTTTGTCAGAATAAGTAATCTTTACAATAGAAGACTCATAATGTATACTTAAGACATTAGTAAGTTTCAGAAATCTGGGAGGTAACTCTATGGCGATCGCCAAATATGACCCGTTGAATGTTTCTCTTTTCGCACCTACGTCGTTCCGGATGCTCGAAGATACCCTGAACCGCTTCTTCGCGGAGCCGGCGAGCTCACGCCCGTGGTCTCCGGCCGTTGACATTCGGGAAACCGAGAACGAGCTGATTCTGAAGGCGGATCTGCCGGAAATGAAGCTGGAAGATCTCGATATTGAGCTGGAGAACGGAACTCTTACGCTCAAGGGTGAGCGGAAGTTCGAGAAAACGGACAACGACCGCGGTTACCATCGCATCGAGCGGAGCTACGGATCGTTTGTGCGCGCGTTTTCGCTGCCGGAGTACGCCGATGGCGACAAGGTGGCGGCGGACTATAAGGATGGCGTGCTTACCATCACGGTGCCGAAGAAGGAAGTCGCGAAGGCCCGCGCGATCAAGGTGAACGTGCAGCAATAAACCGGCGCGTACCCTCGGCGCGAGGGCAAAGAGTCTGGCGGGATAACGCATTCGCGTGATTCCCGCCGTTTCTTTTTGAGGCTAGAACTTTTTGAAGATCAGGCAGCCATTGGTGCCGCCGAATCCAAACGAATTCGAAAGCGCGTATTCCAGCTTTCGCGGCTGCGCGGCGTTTGGCACGAGGTCGAGATCGCAGCCTTCATCCGGTTCTTGCAGGTTCATCGTGGGAGGGGCTACCTGATCGCGTAACGCGAGCGCGGTGAAAGCCGCCTCGATTCCGCCGGCCCCGCCAAGCAGGTGGCCCGTCATGGATTTCGTCGAACTCACGCAAAGCTTATAGGCATGATCGCCGAAGCAGCGCTTGATCGCCTGGATTTCGATCTTGTCGCCGAGTTCGGTGGACGTGCCGTGCGCGTTGATGTAATCGATGGCTTCCGGCGCCAAGCCCGCGTCGCGAAGCGCGTTGCGCATTACGCGGAAGGCGCCTTCCCCGTCGACCGGCGGCGCGGTCATGTGGTAGGCGTCTCCGCTCATCCCGTAACCGACCAGTTCGGCGAGAATCGGCGCGCCGCGCTTTTTGGCGGATTCGAGCTCCTCAAGCACCAGGATCCCAGCGCCCTCTCCCACCACGAAGCCATCCCGCTGCCGGTCCCATGGACGGGACGCGCCTTTCGGGTCGTCGTTGCGGGTGGACAGGGCACGGAGGGCGGCAAATCCGCCGATGCCCATTGGAGTGATCGACGCTTCGGCGCCGCCGCAAATCATGGCGATCGCGTCACCGCGCTGTATCAAACGGTAAGAATCGCCGATCGCGTGCGCTCCGGTGGTACAGGCGGTCGCCACGGCCGAATTCGGCCCCTTGGCGCCGGTTCGGATCGAGACCTGCCCCGAGGCGAGATTCACGATTGTCGCCGGGATAAAAAACGGAGAGATTTTGCGGGGGCCGCCTTCGAGCAGCGCGCGATGTTCGCGCTCGATCACTTCGAATCCGCCAATGCCGCTGCCGATGTAGACGCCGACTTCCTCGGCGATCTCCGGCGTGATGTTGAGCCCGGACTGAGCCACCGCGAAATCAGCCGCCGCCACCGCGAAGTGGATGAAGCGGCCCATCTTGCGAATTTCTTTTTTTTCCAGAAAAGCGCCGGGATCGAAGTTTTTTACTTCACCGGCGATATGGCACGCGAACTGGCTGGCGTCAAAGCCCGTAATCTGGTCAATGCCGATCTCGCCCCGAAGGATCGCGGCCCAAGTCTCGTCCGTACCGATGGCGAGCGGGGTTACCAGACCCGCGCCCGTGATGACAACCCTTCGTGACAATCCTTCACTCCTTGTGCGAGCGCCGCCGTTTTCGCGGCTCCACTCGCTAGATCCCGTCATTCCGGGTTCTTTGACAACCCTGGTTCATCGGCCATTGATCGCCCCGCCACGGCCGGTACGCTTGGCCTCCGGCGGCGGCCGGCGCCGTTACGCGGGAGATCCGCGATGACAACCCGGCCCCAGGCTTTTCCCCTTGTCGTGACGAGCGACGCCACCCATCGTTGGATGACGGGATGGAGAATCATGGCGCACGAAATGTCACTTTTGTTTTGAGGTGATGTAATCTACCGCGTTTTGCACGGTAGCGATCTTCTCTGTATCTTCATCGGGAATCTCGATCTCGAAGGCTTCCTCGAACGCCATGACGAGTTCGACGAGATCCAGCGAATCGGCGCCGAGATCCTCGACGAAGGAGGCTTTGTTTTCCACCTGCGCCGCATCGACACCCAACTGCTCAACAATAATTTCTTTTACTTTGCTTTCAACTTGCTCAACCGTCATCGATCCTCCAAAGGTCCGCAAACTCCCAAATTTTAGCATGACGGTGGGCTTGCCACGGTGCCGATACACCGAAAACGCCGCACTCGGGGTTCGTAACCGCCTCTATCCGCCATTGCACGGCTAAATATCGGATCGCTTCAGAGCGGCCGGAGCATCAACTAGAACACCAGAAAGCGCTTTTTGGCCTTCGTGCGTTCCCGGATAACGGCCATCACCACCTCGCGGCGGTTCTCTCGGAATGAGCCCTCGATCTCCGTTTCGTTCAAGCCCGCGATCCGCCCGAGCAGCACATACGCCGCGGAGGCGTGCTCCGGAACTTTCCACTGGGCCATCTCGGTGAGCGCTGGCAAAGCTCTTTCCTCGATCTGGGCAAGCGTGCCGGCATTTTCCGCCGGGGCCAGCTTTACGAGCATGCGGGACGCCTCCAGGCGGTCTTCGAAAGAGGCGGATTGCAGCATCTCGATAAACCAGGTGGGGCTTACCGTCTTGCTGCCGCCGTCCTCGCCGGGAGGCTCCGCCGCCAGGCTCTTCTGAAGGAACTCCAAACCGCGGATGGCGTTCGAGCGCACGCCGGGGTCAAAATCCCGGAGCGCGAACTGCAAATGGTTTTCTGCTTCCGCCTTGTGCCGCGTGTAGGGCAGGATGTACGCGGCGGCGGCGCGCGTGGATTCATCGGCCGCGCGGCGCAGCACCTCTCCGAGGTCTTTTACGTACGGATCCACGATAAGCGCCAGGGTTTCCTGGTAGCGGCGCGCTTCCGGATCGTCGGAAAGCGGATAGCCCTTGTCATAGCTCTCACCCGTCACACCCCGTTCGTGCGCGGCCTCAAGCGCGTGCACAAGGTGCTGATAAACCAGGTCTACCTTTGTCGGTAATGCCAAATCCTCGGCCGGCGGAGAGTGCAGGCTGAATGGTCTGGTGCCGCTCTCGACGACGCCGATGTAGAGCACTACGTTGTCGCCAAGGCAGCAATATCCGCTGACCTCGGCTTGGATTACGCCAGCGGTCTTCTCAAGGCTCTCTTCGATTTCGCGGCGGGACCGCGTAAGGGGCTCCCCAACGGATACCCCCGAAAGGCTTGCCACTCTTGTCTTGTCCAGCTTCTGATTGCCAAAAACTTCGATGACGCCGATTCGCGGCGGGCCTGATATCAGCACTTTCGGGGATGCGGGCGCGGCGGCGGGTACTTGCGGAGAATCCGCGGCCACGGCCGTGCCCGCCACCAGAGCGACCAGGATGGGATACAACAACGGACGCACGATCACGATAATGGGACGCGCGTACCTGGCCGCCGGCTACGCATTCGCCTGCTTTTCCGCCAGAGGCCCGATTACGGGCAGCACCACCCGCTGATTGTTATATGCCTTATACATCAGGTAGATCCACACAAAAAACACGCCCACCCAGAGGACCAGAGAGGCCAGCATCATCAGGATTCCGGCGATCCAGCCGATCATGGGAATGAACCCAAGGATGATCGATAGCACGCTGAGGCCGATCCCAAGGACGATGATCGCCACCCAGAGAAAGATGGATTGGAAAGCGTGAAACCGGATCAGGCGGTCTTTGTTGTAGGGTTCCAGGACAAGAAAGACAATCCCGGTCAGCACGCCCACCAGGTAGCAGAGGG
>CAZXBZ010000240.1:0-6076 GCA_964639135.1 uncultured Solibacteraceae bacterium
AGCGCACTGGTTTCGGCATCGTCTCCGCGCTCAGTTCCCGGTACAGGTCAAGCCCGTGCGCGCGGTCCGCGGCAATTACGCTTTCGGTGCATAGAAGCATCGCCCTGGCCACCACCGGGAAAACCGGAGGCTGGGTCTGGCGCAGAGCCGTCCGCAGCACTTGCGCCGCCCGCGGACCGCCGATCATTCCCACCGATGCCGCCGCGGATTGGGCGATCTCCGGATCGCCGTGACCGATCAGCTTCGCGAGGGCGTCGATTGCATTGGCGTCCCGGCGGACGCCAATGCTGTTAATTACGCCGATTTGCAGCTTGCCGGAAAGCTTGGGCAGCGCCGCGCGGAAAGCGTCGTCCACCGAAGGATCCGGATTCGGCTCCATGCCGAACCGCGCGTAGCAGGAGAGATGGGGGTCGCTGAGCAGCGCCGCCATTGGCGCAACGGCCTCCTTGCCGCCCACAATCGAGAGCTTCTTGCAGGCAATCGCTTTCTGGAACACAGTGGAATTCGGATCCTTCACCATTGCCACCAGAGCCGGCGCCCCCAGCTTCCAGATTGGCAGCGCATCGAGCTCCGGAGGGATCTCGGGCAGCGGGTTCGGCTTCGGCGGCGCGGGCTTCGCCGCCGCCGGTTGTGGTGTGCTCTGGGCAGTTCCGGTTATTTGTTGCGCCATATCGATAACCTCCGTTCCTCGCTCCTTACATGCTCGTCGCCAGCGCTTCGGCTCGCCAGGGTTCCCGGTAGGCGCGGCTGCGCATACGGTTCGCTTCCTCGTCGTTGATGAACATCCGTTTCTCCGGATCCCATTCGAGCTTCCGGTTCAACTGGGACGCGATCCAGGCGGCGTGAGAGGTCACGTGAGTATTGCAGGTCGCCACGGCATTGGCGCGCGGGGGCGTGCGGGAGCGGATGCAACTCACGAATTCTCGAAGGTGTTCGGCCGTTGGGTCGTAGGCACGCCCCTGTTTTTTTGGCACCAGGGACTTCAGGTTATCGGATACTTCGATCCGGCCGCTGTCGCCTACTTCCACCCAGCCTTCGGTTCCTTCAAACAGGTTGCTGCAGGAACCCAGCAGCCGCCAGCTGTGGTTGCGCAGAATGAGCTGTACGCCGTTGGCGTACCGGCAGCGGATGGTGTATCGCTCAATCAAGCCGTCCCCGCGGAAATTTGGACCCTCGGGGATATATTCAACCGGCTGGGTGTGTTCCATATCGGCCGCCCACTGCGCCATTGCCACCGTGTGCGACGCCCATTCGAGCAGGCCCGCATGGAAGTCCCAAAAACGCCCGCGGCCGCGATCCTTATAGTTGGAGTTGTATGGCCGCCACAGACAGGGCCCCAGCCATTTGTCCCAGTCGAATACCAATGGATCAGGCTCCGGTGCGTCTTCCGGCCACCAGCTATGGCCTCCTTCGTCCACCGTGCCGAGCCCGATGGCGGTGTCGGCATGCACCGCGGTCAGGCGTCCGAGCTTCCCGCTCCGGGCAAGACCCACGGCGAATTCAAACGCGTACTGGTTCTTCCGCTGGGCGCCGGATTGGTAAACGATGCCATACCGCCGCACGTTGTCAGCCATCGCATAGGATTCGGCGATCGACATGGCGCCCGGCTTCTCGATGTACATATCCTTGCCGGATTGCGCGGCCCACATGGCCATCAAGCCATGCCAGCGGTCGCTGGTGGCAATCAGTAGCGCGTCGATTTCCGGCCGGGCCAGAATCTCGGCGGCGTCGCGGTACATCTTGCAATCGTTGTTCTTGTAATAGCCATCGACGGTGCTCTTCACCGCCTCGCGAGCGTCCTCGCGCACGTCGGCGATGCCGACGAACTTAATCCGGTCATCCCCCAGCAGCATGCGCAGATCCGACATCCCACGGGAACGGATGCCGATTCCGCCCATGATGATCTGATCGACGGGCCGGTAATTACCGACGACCACTGGCCCGTACTGGCCAGGCGCGGACGAGGCGATCTGCCCCGATGCCACCGCCGCCGGCCCGGCTGCCGCCGTTGCCGCCGCAAGAGTCTTTCCGAACCCTCGCCGCGTGACGTTTCCGTGCTTTTCCGCCATCAATGTGCCTCCCAAATCTCGCGTGGATTCGTACGACACTAGCTGAACAAAGTTGCGGCGTAAGCGCAAGTGCCTCCAGGATCATTTTTCACTGGCGAATCCGCTGGAGAAGAAGGTGGATTCCACGAAGATGGGCGGGTTTTTCCCGGCGCTGTTGCCGCAATCCGCCGAACGCCCGGGAAGCCCAGCCAGTCCGGCTCTCTTTTGCCGCGGTTGTTGACAATACTGGAATCGGCCTGTAGGCTGGCCTTCGTTGAGATCCGATGCGGAACCTTAAAATTAGTTACCCCTCCCGTGCTCTCCTTCTGATTGTGCTCCTCGGCGTTGGCCGCATATTTGCCGCTCCGCCGCAAGAGGAAGCAGACCTTGCCGGAACTTTCATCAAGCAGATGGTCGGGCTATCGCGTGTAGCGCTGGCGGATATGGACCCTAACCGCCTCGGAATCCGGCACAACCTCGTCGATCACACCCACGACGCCGACATTTGCTACGCGATGGCTCTTCTCTACAAAACACCGCACAGCGAGAATCCCTACCACGGCGACAAGACGTTCCGCGACCAGGCCATCGCCATGGCGGATCATATCGTGGCCGTGCGTTTGCGGCCCGAATGGCCCCTGTACGTGGTCTCTCAGGTATATAGCCTCCTCAAGGACGAGCTTCCGCTGGAAAAACGCCAGGCGTGGGAGGCTTATGCCGAGGATTACGTTCGGACCGAGCCCGAACGTCCGCTCTTCCGTACCGCCCCCAATCACGAAGCGATCAGCGCCCTGGCCGTATTTCGTGCCGGGCAGGTCTTCGATAAGCCGGAGTGGATGGAGAAAGCACGCACGCTCATGCGCCGCCAGTTGCCGCGCCAGACCGAACTCGGCTACTTCGACGAAGGCATTGGCCCTTCGATGAAGTACAACGAAATTCAACTCACGGCCATGCTTCTGTTCCATGAATACTCCGGCGATCCGGAAACTCTCGAGGCTTCCAGGAAGCTGGCCGATTTCATGATCCGGTACTCTTTCCCAGACGGTACGCCCATCTCCACGTTCGACGGGCGGCAGGATTACGCTCTCGGCTACTTCGGCACGGTGCTTTATGGGATGGATCGCTGGCCCCTCGGCAAGGAAATCAACCGCCGCATCTTCCGCGCGCGCCTCAAGCGCGATGTGCTCGACCCGCACAGCCGCTATTACTCCTATTCCAACTGGTACGCCAACTTCTCCACCTTCTTCGTGCCCGATGAATTCCGTGCTTTGCGTCCGGATGCGCCCGCGAAGCCTCTCCCGCAGGATCTGAACGGCTACCGGATGGTTGAAAACGGCCCATCGTTCGCGGGCGGCGTCATCCGCCGGCATGATTGGATGGTGGCGCTCTCCGCCATCAGAGCGGATCCCGCGTTCAGTGGTATCTATCACCTCGAGCGCCAGTCCCGGCTGGACGTCTGGCACCCCAAGACCGGCCTGGTGATCGGCGGCGGTCACAATATGATCGGCGCGGAGATTCCGTTGGCCAATTTCGTGCTGGCGCCCGCCGACGGTTCCGTCCAAGTGGATTTCGGGCGCATTCCGGGAGATCGTCTCAAACGCAGAATCGTGTACTACCCCGGCTACGTGAAGGCGTCGCTGGATCTCGACCGGCAGGAGCTAACGGAAGTTTTCAGCCGCGGTACAACGTCGCTCACCGTGCGGCCCGAAACGGAAAACCGGCTGGCAATCGATTACACTTATGACGTCTTTGGCGTCAAGGATACCTATGTGCAGTTGCCGCTGATTGTTTTTCGCGAGGCCCGCCTCGAGATTGATGGCGAGGCGTTCCAGGGCGGCGAATCCGCGCCCGTTTCCAAACAGATCCGGATCATCGACCCGCAAATGGGGTCGGAGACCATGCTCACACTGCCGCCTGGCGCGCAAGCCCGGGTGCATCCCTCGATCGAGCCCCTGCGCTGGTACACGGACGAAAACCTGCCTCAGCGCTACGAACCCTACTACCGGATCGCGCTGGTTTCGGTGAAGCTCGATGGCGCGAAAGGGCAGGGCAGCGGACGGTTCACGCTCGAAATACGCTGAACCCGTGCCGCGGATGTGCCGGTGTTGCGTGGCGGCCGCGCGCGGGCCGATCAATCGTTGATGGGCGTCAGCCGGATATTGCCCCACCAGAGGTAAGTGCGGTACGTGCGCGGGCCAAGCAGGCCCGCGCCAAGCGGATGCGGATCCGCCGCCGTCAGCAGCGCAGTTCCATCCAGAGAGAAGGTGGCCGGGTTGCCTGGAATCCACGCGATGGGGGCCGCGGTCTGATAGGGTGTTAGCGTGATCCGGCGTTTTCTGGGACGGCTGACGCAACCCCGCGCTCCGCGGGCATCGTCGGCGGAGTTGTTACGAGGCGTCCCGAAGGTGCGGCGGCTTAAGAATTACCAGGCCGAGAGCGGCTTCACGTGGTCGTATTGTTATGAGGGCTACCGGGTGCTGGATGCGCCTGAAGCCGCGCGCGCGCACGTATTCACCTTGCTCGCGGGAGGCCGCGCACCCCTGGAATTAACCATTGTCATTCGGGAAACCATACTCGCCGGAATCCGCGTGCGCGCGGAGCGCGAGATCTCTTCGCCGGAAATCCACGCGCTTGCCAAGATGCACCTTTTCTCGATCCTCGATCGTGAAGAGCACCCGCCGCCTGGCTCTCGCTGGGAACTGGACGCCGCCGCGGCCTGGGCTATCTGGACGCGGCTGGATCTGTGACAAAGCATAGGCCGCGGCGGCCTACAGCAACTCCGCCCGCTTCTTCTTCTCCAGCAGGTTTACGAGTTCACCCACGCGATGAGCGTCTTCCCTGCGGGTGACGAGCAGAGCATCCTTGGTGTCGACAATGACGAGATCCTCCACGCCGAGGAGCGCGATCGTCTTGGCGCCGGCGTCTATATAATTCCCCTTGCTGTCGAGGGCGACAAGATCCACCCCGCTGTGCGACGCGTTCGCATCCGCATTTTTACGGCTGAGTTCGTAGACCGCTTGCCAGCTGCCGACGTCGTTCCAGCCAAAATCCGCGGCGGCGATTCCCATGACGTTCCCGGCTTTCTCCATCACCGCGTAATCCACGGAGATGCTTTCGCACAAGGGGAAGTATTCGGCCAGATCGCGTTCAAAGTTCCCGGACCCGAGCGGGCTGATGGAGGCGATATGAAGCGCGGTTCGAGGTAAGTGTAAGTTGAAGGCCTCGAGAAACACGGATGCCTTCCAAAAGAACATACCGCTGTTCCAGAAGTAATTGCCTGCCTTCATATAGCGCGCCGCCGCTGGCCGGTCTGGCTTCTCGCGGAAACTCTTCACGCGATAGGCTGATTTCCCGCCCATCACGGCGTCCTTGGGGAACTCCAGGTACCCATAGCCGGTTTCCGCCCAGCGTGGAGCGATACCCATAACCACCAGCCCGCCCTGCTCCGCCGCTTTATGCGCGAGCTTGACGGAACGCAGGAACAGCGCGGGCTTTGTCACCGCATGGTCGGAGGGAAAGACGCCGACGACGGCATTTTCATCACGCAGGCGGATGAGGTGCGTGCCGAGCGCGATCGCCGGGGCGCTGTTACGCGGCAGTGGTTCTCCCAATACCTGCTCCGCCGGCACTTGCGGGATCTGGCGCACGATCTCGAGCCGCAGGGCTTCGGCCGTCACGACATAGATCCGCTCCGGCGGCACGGCCTTGGAAATTCGTGCCACCGTCTGCTGCAGCATTGTTTGCTCTCCGACAATCGGGAGCATCTGTTTTGGATGCTTCTTGCGGCTGCGCGGCCAGAAGCGTGTTCCACGGCCACCGGCCAGGATGAGGGCGTAGATAGGGGCTTTCATGGGGTTCAAAGCGGGGCGAGTGGTTCCACCCCAGCCTCACGCCCTATTCTATGCCCTCTCCGCGGATGAGGTGAAATGCGCGGTCCCAGCGCGTCTTTGAGACGAAGCCCGAGACGAGATCTCCGAAATAACGGGGGTTCAGGAGAGAACCGCTGGTCCAGCGCTCGGTTGGCGCAT
>CAZXBZ010000241.1:0-6068 GCA_964639135.1 uncultured Solibacteraceae bacterium
TCCTTCAGGTACCGCTGGAGCTGGATCTGGCTGCCGGAGCTTTCGGTGAGATAAGCGTCAATCAACTCCGAGACCGCTGGATTCTGATAACGGCGTACCGCCTCGCCCATGGACCCCACCTTCAAGCGGAAGGATTGCACACGGAAATAAGCGTCGAGCGCAAAGCTGAGCTGTTCCGGTTTGTTCGAGAGATTCCCGAGCGCCCATTCCACGCCACGCAGTTCCGTCATGGTGGATTCAAGCTGCTGTGCATAAGCTTCCGGCGCGCCCTTTTCCATCCACTCCCGCGGCCGCAGTTGATCGAGAATCGGCTTCACTTCGGCAAGGCGTTTCGACATTTCCAGGATGCTCTCTCGCGTATTCCACTCGGCTCCAACGCCGCCCCCCTCCGCCGATTGCGAAAAAGCCACCGAAACCACGGCGGTCGCCAGCAACAGGATATAAACGAACGAACAAAACCATCGGCGCGCAAGAGTCATCACGCCTAACAGTCTCGCATGGATAGGCCGTTGAGACCACGAAAGACCGCCGCGCCCGGGCTATGCTCCCGGCGGCCGGGGTGGCTGAGGCGGGGCACCTCCGCTCGTGCTCGGCAGCGAACCGCCACCCGAGGAAGGGGGAGGCGGTGGAGCGGACGGCCCTTCGTCGCCTGGCAACGGCGAACTGCCTCCTCCGGGGATGGAGCCGCCCGGTGTTGTACCGCTAGCGCCGCCAGACTGCCGGGAGTGAACGGCGATGGTGTAGAGAGCGTCGGAGAGCGCTCGGAAACTTGCCCGCAGCACGCCGCCCCGGTCTATCCGGGCGCGCGCGATCGGCTCGTCCTTATTCACGCGCAATTCATCACCAGGGCCAAGCACGCGCTGCTTGCCGCTCGGAAGCAGCCGGTGCGCCACCATCACTTCGCCCTCTTCCACGGAGATCGTCGTCGCCTCCGAATCCTCTTCCACCTCGACGAAAAACGTGGTGCCGCGCACCGAGATCACCGCGGTGGGCGTATGGATCCGATTCGAATTCGGCTTACCCATGACCTTCTCGATATGCACTTTCAGGCGGCCCACCCAGATATCGAGCACATCGGACCAGTTACCGCGATTGTTGCGGAGGAGCACGTGCGAATTGGGAAACACCTCGAAGCGGCTGCCGTCGGAGAGCTCAAATTCCGCGTAACCGTCACTTCCGGTGACAATCTGCTGCGCGGGCCTGACGAAATCTCCGGGATTCAGAACCCAAAGCTCCCCGGACCGGCTCACGGAAACTCTGCCGCTCAAAGCCACCACGCGAGCAGCGCCGGCCGTGGAAGAACCAGCCGAAATCCCGGGAAACGACTGCGCGGCCGAAAATGAGGCCAAAAGAACCAGCACCAAGGCAAGGCGAACGCCGCGGCATGCACCCCCGCCCCAATGATGCCCAGTTCGTGTTTGCCTAACGCGCACGGAACCGCTCCTCTATCCGGCCTCAACCCCTATCGGCGGCGCATTCCATACGCTTTAGAGCCGGATTGCGTCTTGGCATTCCAAAACATATCCGCCGATAAACGGACTGACGTGGCTCGATTATAGCAGGGAATAAACACTCCACAAGCGCGAAAATATCAACTCCGCGCCGCTCTGGCGCTCAAATTGTATTTGCGTATATCGCAGTGGAATGCGCTCTACATTGCCGCGTCCGCGGTTTCATGATCCAGGCACGACGGAGTTGACGGCACGCGGCGCGCCCCATGATAGAAATGCCGGATAGGAACGTCTCGTCCCATCCGGCATTGATAACTTCTATTCAATTGGCCGTTCGAAGGGTTTTACTGCCGGGCCGCGGCGCGCGCGGAGGCGAGGTCGTCGGTAATCGCACTGAACTCTTCGTTGCCGATCGGCTTCGTCGTCAGCTTGAACGAAAACTTACCGTCGGAGAACGTATCAATCACGAGTTCATACGGGTTCTTCCGCTCCAGCCTGCGAATCGACTTGTAGGGCCATGTACGGCTTTGCGTAGCGTCGTCCAGGGATTCCCAGGAAACGCCCTCCGCGTTGAAAACCAATTTGCCGTTGCGGTTTCCCCGCATGAAGCGCGCGTGTTCCGCGTCAAAGCTATACCTGACCGGCGAGGGTGTGGCCGCCGGCGCGGCGGACGGTCCGCCCAGGTTCGCCGAGACCGGCGTTCCCGCCGGCTGGGTAAACCAATGCTCGATTGCCGTCGAGTCGCTTCCACCGAGAATGCGGAAATCGAAGCGGCCCCGGCTCCCCGCCTGAATCGGAACTGGCTGTGAGAGTTCGACCGACAGAATTCCATTTGCGACGACCGACCGTTGCACCAGGGATTTCGCGAAATAGAACGACGGATAGGCCGCCGAATCACTCCAAAACAGCACCTGATCTCCGGCCAGAACTACCTGGCCGCTCGCGGTATTGAACGAAACCGAAAGCTCCGTGGGAAATACAACAATATCGGTATTCGCCACCGCGGCGAACGGCAACAGCAAAGCCGCCGCCAGTACACTCAAAACCCATCTTTTCATACTGATCTCCATTGACCCCTTAACTGGTAGTACGCAGGTCACGCAATGTCTTCTTGTTTCCCGGCGGAACGCATGGCCGCTCGCCATGCCTATCGTGAACGTTCATAAAGCCTGGAATACTAGCCGGCCGTTGCGGTGACTAACCGGCAATCACATCGAATCGATGTGCTTGCCACAGTTTATTGGATGAGCGCGCATGGCTCTGGATTCGGGCATCCAATAGATTCGGAACGGTTATGACGGTGCGGCAGCGGGATGCCGAACACAGGGAGGGCTCTATTTCGAAAGCTGTACGGCAGTTTCGGATGCTTATACAGAAAAGAACCGGATACAAACTGCCTAAGAGCGCTTCATCGGTACGCACATTGGCGGATATCACGTGGAAACACGGCCCCTACATGTGGCCAATGGCACACATCACGCGGATCGCACAAATATGACAGGCACGGTAGAACGCCAGCCGATTCGAGGATCACCGTTCGGCCGGATTCATCACGGCGTTGCACCGAAATTCACGACGCCGAAGTCCACAGCACCATGATTCATGGATTCATGGTGCCGCGGCGTGCAATCCGATTAAGACAGCACACGCACACTTAGTGTATCTTCGGCAAACTTGCTCGTCGCCTGGACATTGGGCGGAAGGCGGGAACTTAGGTTCCCGCCCGCCTTGAATTTGTAAAGCGGCGTTTATGCGTTAAACGAGCTGCCGCAGCCGCAGGTGGATTTCACATTCGGGTTCTCGAACTTGAAGCCCGAGCCCTCCATGGTCTCCACATAATCGACCTGCACATTGTCGAGATAGAGAAGGCTGGCCTGGTCGACAAAGACCTTCAGCCCACCGAATTCGTAAGTCTTATCGAGCATGCCCTGAGCATTCTCGAACGCCATCGAGTATGAAAAGCCAGAGCATCCGCCACCGACCACGGAGATCCGCAAACCAGCCGGTTTCGGTTCCTGCGTATCGAGGATCGTCCTCACCTTGTCGATCGCGGTTTCAGTCATCTGGATCATGAACCTGTACTCCTGTAAACAGTATCCCTCAACTCCTCTAGTGTAGCGAAGCAAACGCCAATCGCCAACCTCCAATTTGGACGTTGTAAACAGGCGTAAGTTTCCACGCCACGCACGCCAGCCCGGCGAAAATTTCAGAAAATTCCCAGGATCTGCTATTCTCGCTGCCAGCGGCGGGCATCCGGCCGGGGGAAACGCGCGCCGTTGCCGGCAGTCTTATAGCCAGAGTGCGCGGGCCGCGTGATACGCCGCCCTCGCGGCTTTCTCGCGGGAATGGCCGCTCCGCGGCTGGGCTCGGTGACATGCCGTTTGCATCCGGTGGCGGGTCCGGTAATAGAATGAAACCGGACGAACCCGATGAGCGTCGAACGGCCATGAGCACGATGACCGGAGTATTGACGGCTTCAGCGCCCGCGGCCACGACGAAATCGAAAGTACGCGTGGACTATCCGAAGACCGAAGAAGCCGCACTGGTACGCCGCGCGCAAGCCGGCGACGAAGCCGCTTTTCAGCGCATTGTGGAAAGTTACCAGGCCAAGGTGTTTTCCATCATCTATGGAATCCTCCGCAACCACAACGACGCGGAAGATATCGCTCAGCAGGTCTTCTCCAAGGTCTATTTCTCGTTGAAGAACTTCGATTTTCGCAGTTCACTGCTCACCTGGATCTATAAGATCACGGTGAACGAGTGCTACGACTATCTGCGCAAAAAGAAGGTCCGCAAACTGGTCTATGAAAGCGACTTCTCCGAGGATGACGCCCGGCGCATGGAGAATTCGGAGATCGCGAAGGATAAGACGACGGCCGTCGATACGACTCTGGCGCGCCGCGATTACCTCTCGAAGCTGCTCGGCAAGCTCTCGGAAGAAGAGCGCACCCTGCTCCTGATGAAGGAAGTGGAAGGGCATTCGGTCGAGGAATTGGCCGGTATGACGGGCATCAATGAGAATACGATCAAGGTGAAGCTCTTCCGGGCACGCCAAAAGCTGGTGAAGGTGGCCGAACGCATGGGGGTTTTCCCTTCGTTCGTCCGGAGCTGAAAATTCCCAAGGCGCGGCCCAGGGGCGCTGGCCGGCCTGACGACGCCAGGGGAACGGGAGTCTCCGGGTAAAGTGCCCAGGTAAAGGGTTGTGAGGTTCAGGGTCATGGGTCGCAATCAGGTGAATCAAGAGGCATACCTCACCGGGCTGCCCCCGGAGGACCGGAGAACGGCGGCGGAAGGCTTTGAGGCCGGTATGAACCAGAAAGAAGTGCAAACGATGTGCGAACAGGCGCGCTTCCTGCGGGAATTGCGCTGTCCCGAGGACGCATGCCCGCGCCCTGGCTTCACGCTGCGCGTCATGGCGCGGATCGAATCCGAGAAGCCCGCCGCGATCTGGAGCCTCTTCGTTTCGCCCGCGCTTTCAAAGCAACTCGCCTTTGCCTCCCTGGTGCTGATGGCCATGCTCGCCGGTTTTCTCCTGGCCCGCTCCGCCGAACAATCCATGATCGCCGTTGAAACGCAGCGAGTTTTGATGGAACCGGAACATCCAGGCAATCTGGGCGCAGACCCGGCGCGCGATCGCCAGAATATGCTGGTTACGCTCGCGAACTACCAGGGAGCCGAATAGTGTCAGGCAACCCCTATTCCTGGAGCAATCCTCGTGTGTTGCTCACCTTTTCCCTGATCTTTCTCTGCGGTGCGCTGGTCGGCGCGATCGCGATTACGCTCACTCAGACGCAATCCTTCGTCGCATCCTCCCCGCGGGAGTTGAGCCGTGAAATGACGCTCGCGCGGCTTACCACGGAACTCGATCTTACGGCGGAACAGCAGGAGCGGCTGCGCGTCGTGCTCGACGATTATTTTCAGTACTACCACGCGCTGCAGGACCAGCTCGACGAAGTGAAAGCCTCGGGCCGCGACAAGATCACCAGTCTCCTCACGGAGAAGCAAAAGACCAAGTTCCAGCTCATGCTCAAGCGAGCCATGGCGGAAAACCGTTAGCCTCCGCAACACCCCGTGATTGTCCTCCGCCGCCCCTTCCCCATCGCGCGCGGCACAAAACTTCATACAAAATGCAGCCCGCGGCCCGCCCGATCGCTCTAATCAGGTATGCCCGAGAACCAAACCTCATCCCCCGCGCTTCACGCTGGCATGAAAGCTCCCGAGATCGAGCTCGCAACCGACGACGGCGGCATCTTCAAACTCTCCTCGCTGAAGGGAAGGAAGGTCGTTGTCTATTTCTACCCCCGGGCCGATACCCCCGGCTGCACCAAGGAAGCCTGCCAGTTTCGAGACACCAGGAGCGATTTTGAAAAGCTCGGTGTTGCCGTGGTGGGAATCTCACCCGATACCCCCGGCGCGCAAGCCCGCTTTAAGAGCAAGTTCGAACTCACCTTTCCCCTGCTCGCCGATACGGAAAAGACAGTCGCCAAAGCCTATGGCGTCTGGGTGGAAAAGAACATGTACGGCAAGAAGGTAATGGGCATCGAGCGCTCCACCTTCGTGATCGGCGAAGACGGCAACATCGAGAAGATCTACCGCAAGGTCAAAGCCGACGGACAC
>CAZXBZ010000242.1:0-6064 GCA_964639135.1 uncultured Solibacteraceae bacterium
GGCGGATACGGCTGACGCTGCCGGCGGACAAGGCCTATTTCGTGACGGACGCAATGTGGTTCAATCCGGGGCCGCTCGAACAATCGTATTACGCGTGGGCGAACGCCTCGGCGAAGCTGAGCGACGGGGTGGAATTCGTGCTGCCGGGGACGCGCCGCATCGGCCATAACTACGGGGAGCCTTCCGTGCCCTGGCCGCTGCTGTCCGACGGCCGGAATCTTGCACTCTACAAGAATCACCGGCCCGAGGACGACGAAGGGAGCTTCTTCGTGCATGGGAAATTGCAGGAGGCGAACGGCGGCTACTGGCACGATACGAAGTTCGGCTACGGGCATTGGGCGCTGCACGAGGAAGTGCCGGGGCAGAAGTTCTTCCGGTGGTCGCTCGCGCGCAACGGAGCGATCTGGGAAGACCTGCTGACGGATAACGACGGGCAGTATTTCGAACCGCAATCCGGGAGGCTGCTGGACCAGAACGACCATGAATTCTTCGCGCCGTACTCGACCGACCGCTGGCGCGAGTATTGGTTCGCGTACAAGGACATCGGTCCGCTGAGCGCGGCGACTCCGGAGGGCGTTTTGCACGCGAAGACGGACGGGAGCAAGGTGGAGACGGGCTTCAACGCCCTGCGGCCGGTGGATGACGATCTGGTGATCTATAACGGCGGGAAGGAGATCTTCCGGGAGCGGCTGCGGCTGAAGCCGATGGAAACCTACCTGAAAACTATCGACGCCACGGTGAAACCGGGTGCGCTACGGGTGCGCGTGGGAGAAACGCTGGAATACCGGGACGACCCGGCCGATGGGGTGCTGAAGCGGCCGTTTCACTTCCGGAATTATTCGAAGGACACGCTCGAAGGGCTTTACCAGGGGGCGGAGAGAGCCGAGAAAGCCCGCAATTACCGGCAGGCGCTCGACGGATATCTTGAGTGCCTCCGGCGGGACCCGACAAGCGTACGCGCACTGACGAGAGCCGCGGCCATTTACTACCGGCGGGCGGAATACGCAACGGCGCTCGAATACGCGGCCAAGGCGCTCGATTTCGTCATGTACGACGCGGACGCGAACTACCTCTACGGCCTCACGGCGCGGCGGATGGGCGACTTCACGGATGCGATCGAGACGATGGGCTGGGCGGCGCGTTCGATGAAATACCGCTCGGCCGCCTACGGGCAACTGGCGGAGATCTATCTGGTTCAGGGGAATCTGGAACGGGCCGGGATGTACGCGAAGCGGGCGCTCGATTTTGACGCGAACAACATCCGGACGCACCAGTTCCTGACGACGCTTTACCGGAGGATGGACCGGAGGCAGGAGGCGGAAGCGGAAGCCGCGCTGGTGCTGAAAATGGATCCGCTGAACCACCTGGCGCGCTTCGAGCGCTATCTGCTGAACCCGGACGAGGCCAAACTCGAGACGTTCCGCTCGATGATTCGCCACGAACTGCCGCACGAGACATACCTCGAAATTGCGGCGTACTACCGGGATCTCGGGCTGGACGGGGATGCGGCGAAGGTGCTGGACGCCGCGCCGGAAACGGCGGAGGTGCGCTACTGGCAGGCCTATCTGGCGCGCGAGACGACGCCAGAGGAAAGCCGAAGACTGTTGCGGGAGGCGGCGGCCCTCTCTCCCCGCCTGGTGTTTCCGTTCCGGCAGGAAGCGATCCCCGTATTCGAATGGGCCGCGCGAACGGAGCCCTCGGATTGGAAAGCGGGCTACTACCTGGGATTGATCGAATGGGGGCTGACCCGGACGGAGGACGCCTTGAAACGATTCGAGGCTCTGGGGGAACGGCCGGATTTCGCCGTATTTTATACGAGCCGAGCCGTGCTCAAACAGCATGAAAACCCGGTGCGGGCGGGAGCGGATTACGAGAAGGCACGCTCCACGGGTGACGCGGACTGGCGCAATTACAGCCGGCTGATTCTGTTTCAGCTCGGACAGGGCATGACGGAAAAAGCCCTGAAGAACGCGCAAGACGCCGCCGCGAAATTCCCCAAGGAAGACGCGATCAAGATCGCGCTGGCGCGGACCTATCTGGCGACGGGGCGGTACCAGGCGTGCTACGAGACGCTCGACCACGCGGACGTGCTGCCGTTCGAGGGGCAGCGCGACATCCAGGCACTCTATGCAAACTGCCAGATGGCGCGGGCGATTGAAGCGATCCAGGCGAAAAACTTCCAGCTCGCGGAAGAGCGGCTGGAAGGCTCGAAGGCTTACCCGGAACATTTAGGATCCGGCAAACCGGCCGATCCGGATTTCCGGGTGCAGGATTATCTGCTGATGCTGAGTTATGAACGGGCCGGCGGCGCGGCGAACGCCGCGAAAGCCGCGGCACGGAGGGCGGATTTCAATGGATGGGCGCAACGGCACTCGAGAAAGACGTGGGACGATTTACGGGCGAAGCTCGATGCCTGGCAATCGACGGCGATGAACGGGAAAGACCCGGCGGCGGCGCTCGGCGAGCTTAACACGATTGTGAAAGGACCGAGAGCGCGTTAGGAAACGGTGCAATCCGGCAAGGAGATGGCATGATTTTACGGCTTGTATTTTTGCTGCTGGCGGTGCTGGCCGCATCGGCCCAGCAAACGGTAACGGTGCGTCCTCAGGTGATCGACGACGTGCTGACGAACCCCGGGATCGGGTTCTCCACATTCCAGCGCTTCAACGGGGACCAGTTGAACACCGGCACGGGGTGGACGGAGGGTTACCCGATCCAATACCAGGAATACAAGGGCAGCTTGAAGAATCCGAACCACCCGGACACCTCGGTTGCGTATTTCCGGATCTATTGGAAATTCGTGGAGCCCGAGGACGGCAAGTACAACTGGGAAATGCTGGATACGGCGCTCAATACGGCGCACGCGCGCAAGCAGCGGCTGATGCTGCGGATCGCGCCTTACGGAACGAGGGACGACAACGACGTGCCGGACTGGTACCGCGCGATGGTGGGCACGGGGGAGATCGCGAAACTGGACGACAAGAAATGGCGGACGGACCCGGAAGACGCGCGCTACGCAAAGTACTTCGGACGGATGATCCGCGCGGTGGGTGCCCGCTACGACGGGCATCCGGATTTCGAGAGCGTGGACCTCTCCATTGTCGGCGCATGGGGCGAGGGCGCCGGGACGGAATTGCTGAGCCGCAACACGATGGAAGCGCTGGTGGACGCCTACCTCGACGGCTTCAAAAAAACGCCACTGGTGGCGATGCTCGCGGGCAATGCATTCAACCGGTACGCGCTTTCGAAACGAGACACCGGCTGGCGGGTGGATTGCCTGGGCGACATGGGCGGATTCGGTCCGCACTATAACCATATGTTCGACATCTACCCGCAGAGGATTACCGGGTATGGCGTGCAGGACGCGTGGCGGAAGGCGCCCATCTCGTTCGAGGTGTGCTGG
This sequence comes from uncultured Solibacteraceae bacterium, assembly GCA_964639135.1. Taxonomy (GTDB): domain Bacteria; phylum Acidobacteriota; class Terriglobia; order Bryobacterales; family Bryobacteraceae; genus JACTMJ01. The sequence goes on from CAZXBZ010000242.1 coordinate 3,404, forward strand.
GTGATGCAGGAGTGGAAAAACAAGAACTGGGACGTGGATTACATCATCGACCAGAGCCTGAAGTGGCACATTTCCACTTTCAACAGCAAGTCTTCCGCGGTGCCCGAGGAGTGGTGGCCGCAGGTCAACCGCTGGCTGAAGAAGATGGGCTACCGCTTTGCGCTGCGCAAGTTCACTTACCCCTCCGAGGTGCGGCGGAACGGAAAACTGTCGTTCACAAGCTGGTGGGAGAACCAGGGGGTGGCGCCGATCTACCGGCAATACCGGCTCGCGCTGCGGCTGCGGGGCGCCGGGCAAACACGGGTGATGCTGACCGGCGCGGATATTCGGAAATGGCTGCCGGGCGACGCAACATATGACAACGCGGTATTCGTTCCAGCGGAACTGCCCGCCGGGGAATACGATCTTGAAGTGGGGCTGGTGGATGAAGACTCCCAGCAGCCGCGAGTGAAACTGGCGATCGCGGGGGTGACCGCGGAGGGCTGGTACCCGATGGGGAAGATCCAGGTGAAGCCTTAAGACCCCGCTCGATTGGGACGGCGGATGGAAGACGGGACGGCCGCGGTTTCGCGGCACGCCGACAGATCGCGCGCGTACGGCGGCCGGTGCTACGATCAGATTTGAAGTCTGTTTCCAGCGTCTCCGGGCCATCCGCCGGCGTGCCGCGCTTGTGCGCGGTGCATTATCTCAACGCCGTTCCGTTGATCTGGGGGCTCCACAATGGCTTGGGCGCGGGACGGATCGCACTCACGACGGCGTCGCCCGCCGAGTGCGCCGAGCGACTGCGGCGGGGCACGGCGGATCTGGGGCTGGTGCCGGTGGCGGAAATGGCGCGGCAGGGGCTGCCGTACGTTCCCGGAACCTGCATCTCCGCGGACGGGGCGGTGCGGAGCATTCTGCTGGTGAGCCGCGTGCCATGGGAAGAGGTGCGCACACTCGCCACCGATTCCAATTCACGCACGTCGGCGGTGCTTGCGCGGGTGATTCTGAAAGAGCGTTTTGGAGTACAAGTAACGGCGGAGGCGCGGCCGCCCGTGCTTGACGACATGCTTCAGGCGGCGGATGCGGCTCTGGTAATCGGCGACGCGGCGCTGCACCTAGACCCGGACTCCCTGCCCTACCGGGTGCTCGATCTGGCGGAGGAGTGGCTGAGGCTGACGGGGCTGCCAATGGTGTTCGCGGTTTGGGCGGGTCCGGCGGCGGAGAGCGCGCCATGGCTGGAAAACCTGCTGACGGAATCGCTGGATTACGGCGAGGCGCACCTGGATGAGATCTGCGCGGGCGAGGCGGAAAAATACGGTGTAGACGCGGATTTCGCGCGGCATTACCTTTCGCGCCACGTGCGGTTTCGTCTGGGAGAACGGGAAAGAGCGGGGCTGGCGGAGTTTCTGCGGCGAGGGGAAGAACTGGGACTGATTCTTCCAGGGCGAGCCGCGGAGAAGCCACGCCAGACCATCGGATAGGGACGCCGCCACGCGAAACGATGCGCCGGGAACGGCGCGGCGCCGGCGGCATCAAACGAGAAGGCAGGGGGCTGGGAAGTCACCATGATGAAGCGCGAGGAAGCACTGGACTTATTCCGTAGCGACGACCTGATTGGAATCGGCATGGCGGCCGATCAAGCACGGCGCAAGCTGCACCCCGAGGGCATCGTCAGCTACATCATCGACCGCAACATCAACTACACAAACGCCTGCACGGAATACTGCACCTTCTGCGCGTTCTACCGGCCGGTGGGGCACAAGGAGGTCTACATCCACAACAAGGATGTGATTCTCGAAAAAGTGCGGGAAACCCAGGAACTGGGAGGCACGGGCGTGCTGATGCAGGGAGGGCTGCATCCGGATCTCAAAATCGAGTGGTACGAGGATATGCTGAGCGCGATCCGCGAACGCTTCCCGAATATCTGGCTGCATTGCTTTTCCGCGCCCGAGATTCTGAACATCGCGCAGGTAAGCAGCCTGAGTGTGCGGGAGACGATCATCCGGCTGCGGGGGGCGGGGCTGCAATCGATTCCTGGCGGAGGAGCGGAGATTCTGGACGACGACGTACGGCGGCGGATCGCACGGCTGAAGTGCGGCACGGCCGACTGGCTCTCGGTCCACCGGACGGCGCACGAATTGGGCATGCGAACCACGGCGACCATGATGTTCGGTTGCGGAGAAACGCTGGAGCAGCGGATGAACCACTTTGACGTGGTGCGGCAACTGCAGGAAGAAACCGGCGGCTTCACGGCGTTCATTCCCTGGACTTTTCAGCGGGAAAATACAGCGCTGGGCCGGTCCGTGAAGGAAGAAGCGACAGCCGTGGAGTATCTGAAGACGCTCGCAATTTCACGGCTCTACCTCGAGAACATTCTGAACGTGCAATCAAGCTGGGTAACGCAAGGGCTTAAAACCTGCCAGCTTGGGCTGCGCTTCGGCGGTAACGACGTGGGAAGCACGATGATCGAGGAGAACGTGGTTTCGGCGGCGGGGGCGCACAACGAGGCCAGCGAGGAAGAACTGCGGCGAATCATTCGCGGCGCGGGCTTTATTCCCAAGCAGCGGGACACGCTGTACCGGACGTATTTTCTGAATTAGGAAGAAACGGCGGAACGGCGAACAACACCCTCGTCTTCTCCGAACGAGAGCAATCGAGAAGGCCGCGGGCCGGGACGAA
>CAZXBZ010000243.1:0-6058 GCA_964639135.1 uncultured Solibacteraceae bacterium
GGGCTTCCCCATGGTGCGCCAAGGTTTATTGTATCGTCCCTGCCCGTCTTCAGTCTGCCGCCGGGGTGGAAAATCCCGGGAGACCGGCCGGGCGCGATCAGGGGCGGCCGTACATATCGAAGGGGCCGCGCCGGATTGGCTGAACCGGGAGCGCGGCCTTCCGGTCAATGCCCGTTTCGGAACCTGTCCGCCGCGAGAGGCCGGGGCCCCGGGCTGGGGGTGAATTCGCTGGATAAACCGGACGCCGGGCGGAGTTCCGCCTCGGGCGTCCGCCGGCGCAATGCGCCGCGCAGATCCACCACGTCTCCGCAGATCCAGACGGCGGGCGATTCCACTTCCACGGCTCCCGCCGCTATTTCGGCTAGCGTGGTGATGACCGTGCGTTCCCGCGGCGTCGCGCCTCGCTCGATGAAGGCGCATGGTTGATGCGCGGGGCGGCCGGAATCGAGCAGGGCCTGGGCGATACGCTCCCGATTCGCAACGCCCATCAGAATCACCAGCGTGTCTATGCCCAGACAGCTTTGCCACTCTTCGCGGAAGCCGTCGCGGTCCTGGCCGGTGACCACCGCGAAGGAGCGCGCAATGCCGCGCGAGGTCAGGGGGATACCCGCCAGGGACGGCACGGCGATGGCGGAACTGATGCCCGGAACCACCTCCACTTCCACGCCCAGTTGCGCGAGATATGCCCACTCCTCACCGCCCCGGCCGAACACCATCGGGTCCCCGCCCTTGAGGCGCAGCACCACGCCGCCGCGCACGGCGCGCAGCGTGAGTTCCCCGAAGATACGGCGCTGTATTTCCTCGGCGCAGCCCTTTTCTTTCCCCACGTAGACGAGTTCCGCGCCCGGCCGGGCAAGCGCGAGAATTTGGGGGCTCACGAGCCGGTCGTAGAGGATTACGTCGGCTTGCGCAATCAGTTTGGCGGCCTTGACCGTGAGCAGTTCCGGGTCGCCCGGCCCAGCGCCCACCAGATATACCTTCGCCATGGTCTTCTGCCTTTCGTCCGCGGCGCTAATGCGTTTGGGTAAACGTGTGGATGCCGCATTCCAGTTTCTTGCCGCCCCAGCGGCCGGAGCGGAGATCGCCGCCCGTGGGCAGCGCGGTGCAAGGGGCGCAGCCGATACTGGTATAGCCCTGCTCGTAGAGTGGCAGAGCCTCGATTTCATGGATCTTCAGGTAAGCCCAGACTTCGTTCCACTTCCAGGCCGCGGCCGGGCACACCTTGTAGAGTTCCTCGCCCGTGGGGAGAGTGTGAAGTTCGGCGGCGTGCATCCCCGCGCGAGTAGGCGACTGTTCCCGGCGCAGCCCCGTAAACCAGGTGCGGTATCCGCGCAGGCCCTCCCAGAGCGGGCCCACCTTGCGGATCTCGCAGCAGCGGGTCGGGTTCGTCTGGTGGAGGATGCCGAATTTGCTTTCCTGCTCCGCCACGCTCATCTTCGCGCGGAGGTTGATCAGGTTCAGATCCCACTCGCGCGCCAGTTTATCGCGATACGCCAGAGTCTCCGGGAAATGGTAGCCGGTTTCAAGAAAGAGCACGGGTATCTTGGGGTCATGCTGACGCAGCAGATGCAGCACGGCGACGTCTTCCGCCTGGAAGCTGCATGTGAAGCATGCCGGGCCGGGTAATTCGGAGAGCGCGCGGCCGGCGACGGCGGCGGCATCGAGCGAATCCCATGAAGCGAGTTCCGCGTGATCAGGCAGCATCATTTTCCTTTCCTTGAACGAGCCGTTTTTCCTCGGCCTAGGAGGGTGCCGCCGCGCCATTCGGTTCAACGCCCGCGGAGCGCAGCAGCGTCTCGAACAGTTCGCGAGCCTCTCCGGTTCGCCCGTCCTTCAAAAAGCTGACGATTTCCGAATCGACGATGCGATACCAGAGTTCGCGCCGCGACGTAAATTCATCAAGCTGGCGCGCGATGTCGCCGCGATATTCTCGGGCAAGGCGCAGGAACGCGCCGAACTCCGGGCCGAGCTTCGCGCCGAAGCGCTCGCGCAGCCGCACCGCCAGCGCCGGGGCCACTCCCGAGGTGCTGACGGCCAGCACCAGGTCGTCCTGGCGATGCACGGAGGGGAAGATAAAGCGGCAATGCGGCGGGTCGTCGAGCGCGTTCAACAATACGCCCCGCTCTTCCGCCTCCCGGAAGATGGCCTCGTTCCGTTCGCGTTCCGCGGCCGCCACCGCGAGAAAGTAGCCATCCAGATCGCCCGGCCTGTATTCCCGGCGGACCCAGATCACGTGCCCGAGCATGACGGCTTCGCCGAGTTCTTCCACGATCGTCGTGGCCAGAACCGTTACGCGCGCCCCGGCGGCGCCGAGGCTGAGAGCCTTCTCGGCGGCGGCGCGCCCGCCGCCGATCACCAGGCACCGGCGGTTTTCAAGATTCAGAAATACAGGAAAATAGCTGGGCATTCGGGCTCCTCGCCGCGCGGTGTCAGATTCCTTCTCCGTCGCCCGCCTGTTCGTCGGCGGGTGTGACATGAAGGGCAGTGAGTGCATCCACGGTCCGCCGTGTGGTGGATTCCACGCTTTCTTCCAGCGTAGCAACCAGCACCGGATGGTGGCCCCCGATCCGGACGGCCGGGACGGCGTCTTCGGGCGCCGGCCCGGTGACGATCACGAGGTTCGCGGCGTCGAGCGCGGCCTTCAGCCAGGCGGGCGGCGCGCCGAGCCGGATAGATTCTCCTTCGACGAGCAGCGATTGCCAGCCACGGTCGAAGAAGGCGCGGTTGAGCGATTCCGCCAGCGGCGTACTCTCGGTAAAAATTAGCGCGCCGTGGTGGCCATGCCTGCGCTGATGCTCGAGCGGGGTGACGCGCGAGGCCTGGAACGCGAGGGCCGCGCGGCGTTTGCGGCGCTCGGCGCCTTCATCCAGGCGCGTGTGCGAAACCATGCCGGCGGCCACCGTGTTGTTGCTGATCGGATCCACCAGCACCACGGCGCCCATTGCGTGAATCTCCCGGTAAGGGTCGATGTAGAGAGGAGACGAGGCCTCGATGGCCACGCGCGCGATTTCGTTCATCGAAAGCCCGCTGGCCGGCAATTCGCCGTAGGTTTCGATATCCACGCGATGGTGGATGCGGTCCACGCGCGCGCTCAGTTCCCGCGAGCCGTGGCGCAGGAGGTAGGTGCGGTCCTGGCGCAATGGTTCCGCACTCATCCAGACGAGGGTGGCTTCCAGGTGGCGGCTCACCGATGGGGGTTGTTCGTTTTCCTTGACGAGAACGTCGCCCCGGCTGAGGTCGATCTCGCGGTCGAGCTTGAGAGTGACGCTCATCGGCGCGAAAGCTTCGTCGAGATCGCCGTCGAAGGTGACTATCCGCTCGGCCACCGCCTGCTGTCCGGAGGGGAGGGCTCGCAGCAGATCTCCCGGCCGCACCGTGCCGGAAGCGATTTGCCCCGCGAAGCCGCGAAAATCGAGATCCGGCCGTATGACGTACTGTATAGGGAAACGGAAGGCTTTTTCCGGGGTGTAGCGAGTGATTTCAACCGTTTCCAGCAGTTCGAGCAGGCTGGGGCCGTCGTACCAGGCGGTGTTCGCCGAACGCTCGACGATGTTATCGCCCTCGAGCGCGCTCACGGGGATGAAGTGCGTCTTCGCGCCGGGCAAGTGGGGCTCGAGACTGCTGAGTTCGCGCCGGATCTCTTCGAAGCGTTCCCTGGAATAGCCCGTGAGATCCATCTTGTTGACGGTTACCACCAGGTGCTCAATGCCGAGAAGCCAGGAGATATAGGCGTGTCGGCGGGTTTGCGGCAGCACGCCGTGCCGGGCATCGACGAGGATGATGGCCAGGTCCGCCGTGCTCGCGCCGGTGGCCATGTTCCGTGTGTACTGTTCGTGGCCCGGAGTATCGGCGATGATGAACTTTCGCCGGGGCGTCGCGAAATAGCGATAAGCTACGTCGATCGTGATGCCCTGCTCGCGTTCGGCCTTGAGCCCGTCGGTAAGCAGAGAGAAGTCGAAGCTGCCCGTCGAGCGGTTCACCTTGCTTTTCCGGACGGCTTCGATCTGGTCTTCGTAGGCGCCGTGCGTATCGTGCAGCAGCCGTCCGATAAGCGTGCTCTTGCCGTCGTCCACGCTGCCGGCGGTGGTGAAGCGCAGCAGGTCTTTCTCGCCCTCGCCAGCTTCAAACCGGCTTACGGGGGTCAGGGTTTCCGTGCCCGGCGCGGCCATTAGAAATAACCCTCCCGCTTCTTGAGTTCCATCGAGCCGTCCTGGTCGTAATCGATTACGCGGTTTTCCCGTTCGGAGCGGCGGAAACCGAAAAGTTCGTCAATGATTTTGGGCAGCGTATCCGCATCGCTGCGCACGGCGCCGCTGCAGGGCGTGCAGCCCAGGGAGCGCATCCGGCATCGGACGAGCCGCGGCTTTTCGCCGGGCAGCAGTTTGACGTTTGGCTGAAAGGGAATCAGCGTTTCTCCGCGGACCAGCACCTCGCGCTCCTTGGCGAAATAGAGCGGCACGATGGCGATATTCTCCGCGGCGATGTATTGCCACACGTCCATTTCCGTCCAGTTCGAGAGCGGAAAGACGCGAATGCTCTCTCCCTTATCCACCCTGCCGTTGTAGAGATTCCAGAGCTCGGGCCGCTGGTTCTTGGGGTCCCATTGCCCGTGCGAATCGCGGAAGCTGAAGACCCGCTCCTTGGCGCGGGAGCGTTCCTCATCCCGCCTTGCACCCCCGAGCGCGGCGTCGTAGCCCCCCTCGCGGAGACCATCCACCAGCGCCCGCGTACGCAACAGGCCGCAGCACTTCGACGTGCCGAGATCGTATGGATTCGCCCCTTCCTCGATCGCCTTCCAGTTGGTATGGACGCGCAGATCCGCGCCGATCTCCGCCGTGAAGCGGTCGCGAAACTCGATCATCTCCGGATATTCGTAGGTGGTATCGATGTGCAGCAGAGGGAAGGGAAGCTTGCCGGGGAAGAAGGCTTTCCTCGCCAGGTGAAGCATTACCGACGAATCCTTGCCGATCGAGTAAAGCATCACCGGCTTTTCGAACTGGGCGGCCACCTCCCGGAGAATATGGATGCTTTCGGCCTCGAGCGCGCGCAGGTGGCTCAGCCGGAGGCCGCCGGCCACGGCGGAGGCGCTGGCGGAAGGGGAAGGGTGGGCGGCAGTCATAAGAATTGCAAAGTCCTATATCTTGATCGACATTATTGACTTTACAACGATACATGGATTGATCGCAATCAAACAGGCAATTTTTGGGGGAGTCAGCGGGGAGGATCCGCCGGGTGAAGTCCGCCGGGTGAAGAGGGAGCCTTGTCTCAAGCAAGCATCGGGCCGGGGTGGACCTGAAGGGGTTTGCGCGGCACTGGGTTGGGGAGATGGCGAGGCCGCACCGGTGGCGGGGGATGGCTGGCGCGAAACCTCCCGCCATTTTCATCTCCCGCCGCCCGGGCGGCGCTCCGATTGAAACCAGCCCGCGCCGCGTACCGCCGCCGAAGCGCCGAATCTGGCTTCACCTCACCTTGTTCCACAAGCGCAGGGGCGCCAAAACCGTCGAAACTTGCGCGTGCGTTGCGTGGCTGCGATTTGCGGCTAGACCTCGGCCCACTGGCGAATGAGGTTGTGATAAATGCCAGTAAGCTGGACGGCGACCCCGGTGAAGGCAGGGGAGTCCTGGCCAGGCGGCGCCTCCGCGATCCCCTGGTTGAGTTGCTGGATGGCCATATCGAGATCGAAGAGCAGGGTGCGCCGGGAATCGTCCCGGACCATGCTCTGGATCCAGAAGAAGGCGCAGAGCCGGGCGCCGTTGGTGACCGGGCGCACGTGATGCAGGCTCGTCGACGGGTAGAGCACCATGCTGCCCGCCGGCAGCTTCACTTGCTGCACGCCGTAAGTATCTTCCACCACCAGTTCTCCGCCCTCGTACTCGTGCGGTTCCGCGAAAAACAGCGTGGCCGACAGGTCCGTGCGGATGCGGTGATTCGTCCCGGAGACTTGACGGATGGCGTTATCGACATGCGTGCCGAAAGATTGCCCTCCCGAGTACCGGTTGGAGAGGGGCGGAAAGATGTGCAACGGCAGGGCGGCGGCGACGAAGAGCGGGTTTCGCTC
>CAZXBZ010000244.1:0-4154 GCA_964639135.1 uncultured Solibacteraceae bacterium
TCACACGAGATTCGCGCCGAGAAGAAATTTGGCCGCGGTTTCCCTCGCGGAGCGGTGACGGCCGTCCACGGAATCGTTGAGTTCCCGCATGCGTTTGTCGGTGAATTTGCCAGAGAGCATCTCCAGTGTCCCGGCCAAATCGGGGTGCTCCGTCATCGCGCTTTCGCGCACCATGAAGGCCGCCTGGTAGGGCGGGAAAGCATGTCTGTCGTCTTCAAGGATCACGACATCGAGGTTTGAAAGCTGTCCGTCCGTCGTGTTCCCGGCCGCCATTGTCACCTGGCCTTGTTCGAGGGCTTGGTAAAGCAGACCGAGATCCATGGTTACCGGCGGGCCGTCAATCGGAAGGCCGTAGGCGTTGCGCAGTGCCGCCAAACCATCGGGCCGGTCGAGAAATTCATAGCCCGCGCCGAGTTTCCAGCCGGGCTGATAAGCCGCCGCGTCACTCAGCGTTTTCAGTTTGTGCCGCCGTGCGAGCTCCCCCGGCGTTACCATCGCGAAGCTGTTGTTGAAGCCAAGCGGAGGCAGCCAGAGTACGGAGAAGCGTGCCTGATATTCTCTCTTCACCGTCTCGAAAACGGCTTTCGGATCTGCCGCCGGCGGCAGATGAAGAATTGCCGTCAGAGCCGTCCCGGTGTACTCCGGGTAGGTGTCGAGGCCGCCACTCAGAATCGCTTGATGCGCAAGCAGCGTGCTGCCAAGGTTCAGCTTCCGGTCCGCGGGCCGGCCCAGGCGCTTTTCGAGCAGTTGAGCCGCGATCTCGCCGAGGATCACCTGCTCGGTGAAGTTCTTCGAGCCCACCCGGATGCCGTCTCGCCGTGCGCAGGAGGCAAGAATGCCCCAGCCCGTCAAGCCCGTGATAACCTGCCTTCGATCCATCCCAAAACTCCATCGAAAATGAGCGCCATGGCGGCGGCGGGAATTGCGCCCGCCAGGATTCGCGTGGTGTCCACCATCGCCACGCCGCGAAAGATCAAGACGCCGAGCCCGCCCGCTCCGATGGCGGCGGCGATGGTCGCGGTCCCGACCGTTGTGACCACCGCCACCCGGAGGCCCGCGAAGATTACCGGTAGCGCGAGCGGAATCTCTACCCGCCAGAGCCGCTGCGCGTCCGTCATGCCCATGGCGATCGCGGATTCCCGCACGGCAGGGTCGATACCCAGAATGCCCGTCACGGTGTTGCGCAGCATCGGCAGAATGGCGTAGAGCACCAGAGCGATGACCGCCGTGCGGGGGCCGATCCCGCCCGCGAACGGCAGTGGGATCAGAAATCCAAACAGCGCCAGGCTGGGAATGGTTTGAAAGACGCTGGCGACGGCAAGCGCCCAGCGCCGCGGGGCGGGTCTCCCGGCCAGTGCAATGCCGGTGGAAATGCCAATACAGGCCGCGATGGCGGTGGATGCCAGCACAAGGCTGAGATGGTCCAACGCAAGCCAGGCCGTTTCGTGAAGCAGATCGGGAGACATCAGGGCTCCCTTTTCCACTCGAGGGTGTCGAGAAAGGCTCTTGCCTCGCTGTTCTTGAGTTCGAGAAACTGCCGGGGCGCGGCTATCACTTCGATTCGGCCGTCGCGGAGCAATGCGATGCGTGTCGCCAGTGTGAGCGCCTCGCGCACATCGTGCGTCACAAAAACGGCGGTTTGCCGGCGCTTCTCGCGCAGCGCGAGAAATTGCCGCTGCAGTTCCAGACGCGTCACCGGGTCCACGGCTCCGAACGGTTCATCGAACAGCAGCAGAGGCGGATTGGCCGCCAGTGCCCGCGCCACGCCCACCCGCTGCCGCTGCCCGCCGGACAGTTGCCTGGGATAGCGATGCGCAAAGCCGGCTGGCGGCAGGCCCACCTCGCGGAGCAGTTCACTGACGCGTTCCTCGATTTTTGTCTTTGGCCAGCACTCCAGCGAGGGCACAAGCCCCACGTTTTCGGCCACGGTGTAATGCGGGAAGAGGCCCACGTCCTGAATCACGTATCCGATACGTCGCCGCAGCCGGATCGGATCCCACGTCGTCGTTGCGCGCCCTTCCACTTCCACGACGCCCGACGTCGGTGTGATCAGCCGGTTGATGGTCCGCAGCGCCGTCGTCTTCCCGGAACCGCTGCGGCCAAGCAGGGCCAGAGTGTCGCCCGCTTCGAGTTCGAGCGTGATGCCGTCGAGGATCTTTCGTTCCCCGATTCGGTAGGATACATCGCGAAATGCAACCAGCGGATTCATGACGGCGGGCTGTTCGTAAGCATATCGAACCGAGGCCCCGCCCGCTCCGCGATTTCCCCGCGTCCGGGGTTGCGCTCTGGATCGCAACCCTCGCAGCCGCCCCGCGAAGTGGCGAATCTCCATGTTTCAGTGGTCATAATAGCCGTTATGAGTACGCGAAGAGAATTTCTGCGACAATCGGCGGAGCTGACCGCGCTGCTTCTTGCATCGATCGAACGAGCCGCGGCGATCGACCCCGCGCCGGGGTCTACCTACGAGGACGCGGAGCACGTCGTGATCCTCATGCAGGAGAACCGCAGCTTCGACCATTTATACGGGGCGCTTCGCGGTGTCCGCGGGTTCAACGATCCTCGCGCCGTTGTTTTGCCGGATGGCAATCCGGTCTGGAAGCAAAGCGACGGCAAGGGGCTGACGGCGCTGCCCTTCCGGCTCGATCTGCGGGGCACCAAGGCCACATGGCTCGGCTCACTGCCGCACGGATGGTCCGACCAAACCGACGCGCGCGCCAATGGCAATCACGACAAATGGCTGGTCGCCAAGCCGTCCTCGCATAAGGAATGCGCGGGCATGCCGCTGACCATGGGCTTCTACGACCGTGAAGATCTTCCGTTCTATTACGCTCTCGCGGATGCCTTCACCGTCTGCGATCAGAATTTTTGCTCCTCGCTAACCGGCACCACTCCAAACCGGCTGTATTTGTGGAGCGGCACGATCCGGGATGACGCGGGCCGCGCCAATGTCTGGAATTCGGATGTCAACTACACGCGCACGGCAAGCTGGAAGACGTACCCGGAGCGTCTGGAGGAAGCCGGCGTCTCCTGGCGGATCTATCAGAACGAATTGAGCCTGCCCACCGGGCTCGACCATGAGCACGAGAGCTGGCTCGCGAATTTTACGGACAATTCCATCGAATGGTTCGACCAATACCACGTGGGCTTCCACGCCCTCTACCAGCGCTGGATGCGAGACGCGGAGCGCGAACTCCCTGGAAAGATCGCGGAGATGCGGAAATCTTCCAGCGCGGACCCGAAAGAGATCGAGAAACTCGAAGCGCAACTGGAACGAGTGCGCGCGGAGAGGATGAAATGGAGCCCGGAAGCCGAGGCCAGACTCTCCGCGGCGGAACGTTCCCTGCACGGCCGGGCCTTTACCACCAATCGCGGCGATAAGAACTACCGGACACTCGAGACCATCCACTATCGCGATGAGGGCATGGATCGCGAGATGAAAGCCCCGGCCGGCGATCTGTTCCATCAGTTCAGAGCCGACGTGGAGAGCGGGAATTTACCCAAGGTCAGTTGGATCGTAGCTCCGCAGTTGTTCTCGGACCACCCCTCGGCCCCCTGGTACGGCGCCTGGTATCTCGCCGAAACCATGAACATCCTGACGCGGAACCCCGAAGTCTGGAAGAAGACGATTTTCGTCCTTACCTATGACGAGAACGACGGTTATTTCGATCATGTCCCTCCCTTTGTTTCGCCGGATCCCAGCCGTCCGGAAACGGGGAGGGTTTCGGCGGGTGTCGACGCTCACGGGGAGTACTGGCCCCTGGAGAAAGATCGGGAGCGCAATCCAAAGAATGCGCGCGGCGGCCCGATCGGCCTGGGGTTCCGAGTGCCGATGGTGATCGCTTCTCCCTGGAGCCGCGGCGGCTACGTCTGCTCCCAGGTTTTCGACCACACAAGCGTTGTACGGTTGCTTGAAACACTCTGCAAAGTGAAGGAGCCAAACATCACCTCCTGGCGGCGCACCGTATGCGGAGACCTAAGCTCGGCGTTCCGGCCGTTTCATGACACGTCGGATCCGAAGCTGCCTTACCCAGGACGGGGCGAATTCCTCGGCGGTATCCATCAGGCTCAGTTTCGTCCGCTGCCGACAGGCTGGCTGCACCAGACGATGCCGCGCCAGGAGCCCGGTATACGGCCTTCGACAGCGCTCCCTTACG
>CAZXBZ010000244.1:4164-6007 GCA_964639135.1 uncultured Solibacteraceae bacterium
GCCGCCGCCGAGGCGGCCGCCTGGAGGGAGGCGACCTCCGGCTTCGCCTGACGGCCGGCACGGGCCGCTTTGGCGCACGATCCGCCGGGTCCGCGTTTCATGCCTATACGCCGGGCATGTATCGTGGCGGCTCCAGCCCGCGCGCACGAGCCTACGCCGTCAAGGCCGGCGAGTCTCTTGAGGATACGTGGGCGCTCGGCGGCTTCCCTGGAGGACGTTACGATATTCACGTCTGCGGGCCGAACGGCTTCTTCCGCAAGCTGGCGGGCTCGAAGGACGATCCGAACGTCACTGTCGCGTGCATCGATACCGGCGCCGGAGTCGAACTGCTTATCCATAACCAGGAAACACACCGCGATTTCACGGTACAGATTGCGGACGAGAGCTATGGCCACGGAGCCCAAGCCGTGAATGTGATGCCTGGCGCGGAGCGGCGAGTTGTGGTGAATCTGGCGCGAAGCCATCGCTGGTATGACCTCGCGGTAACCCTTGAGGGGGTTCCCGATTACGAACGCCGCTTTGCCGGCCGCGTGGAGAACGGCGAGGCGGGTGTGAGCGACCCGGCGATGGCGTAAGCAGGGGGTAAATCGTGGGGAGCACACCCGGTTCCAATGAGCCCAAAACGTGCGCTCCGCGCCGCCGTGCAAGCGGCTTTTCCCCCTCGCCACGGCGTCCGCAAGGGCCTTTGGACTGTGGTAGTGTAGGTATCACTCCGGTAAATCTGACAAAAGCATCCGAATTCGGATAAGGGAGTTTGAAAACTGTGAAAGTCTACGATAGCCAGCACATCCGCAATGTTGTCTTATTGGGCCACTCCAATAGTGGCAAGACGACGCTCACGGCGGGAATTCTCTATGGGACGGGCGTAACCACCAGGCTGACGCGGGTGGAAGAGGGGAATACCCTGACCGATTATGACGAAGAGGAAGTGCAGCGAAAGATATCGATTACTACCGGTCTGGCGGCTGTTGAATATAACAACCACAAGTTCAACCTTCTCGATACCCCCGGCTTTCCGTTGTTCAACGCGGATACCAAGAGCGTCCTCGCCGCGGCCGATTGCGCCCTGATGGTGGTGGAGGGCGTGGAAGGCGTGCAGCCACAAACCGAACGGTTCATGGGCTACGCCAAAGAGTTCGAACTGCCGGTGGCTTTTCTGATCAACAAACTCGATAAGGAACGCGCCAATTTCGATGAGCGCCTGAGCCAGATTCAGGATATTTTCGGCCGGGAAGCGGTCGCCGTGCAAATGCCGATCGGAAGCGAGAAGGATTTCCGCGGCGTGATCGATCTCATCTGCATGCGAGCCTACCTGTTCGAGCCCAACGGCAAGGGAATCGGCAAGATGGCGGAGGTTCCGGAGGATCTCCGGGCTCGCGCCCAGGAGTTGCACGAAGCCATCGTGGAAATGGTGGCCGAAGCCGACGAAGAACTGATGGAGGAGTTCTTCTCCGCCGGCACGGTCTGCGCCGAGAACCTCACCTCGGGTTTGCGGGAGGCGGTACACTCCGGCAAACTGTTCCCGGTGATGTGCGCGTCCGCCTATCTGAATATCGGCATGAGTGAGGTGCTCGCCACGCTGGGTGAGTACATGCCCTCTCCGGCGCAAAGGCCGTCGCGCAAGCTCAGCATCCAGGGCCAGGAATCCGAGCGTCCGATGAGCGATAACCAGCCTTCGGCCGTATTCGTTTTCAAAACTCTCGCCGACATCTTCGCCGGGCGTATTTCCTGCTTCAAGGTCATGAGCGGTGTGGTGAAGAACGACCAGACGCTGTTCAACCAGGAGACTTCCGCCGCGGAACGCTTCAGCCACTTGAGCTGCCTCACGGGTAAAACGCTCAGC
>CAZXBZ010000245.1:0-6005 GCA_964639135.1 uncultured Solibacteraceae bacterium
CTCCCAAGACCCAAACGGCTTCGTTTCGCAAAACGCCGGGCTGCTGCAAGACGAGGCAGCCTTCGCCTCCCCAAGCTCCGCTTCATTCCTCGCCACCCCGCACATCCACGAAGCCCGTTGAGCCCCGCGTCCGCACGTTTCTGAACCATTGCCGGCGCTCCATGCTAGCTTGAAAGATTGGGGAGTCTGGCCGTCGGATGATTCGATCGCCGGGTACCGCGATTGGTGAAAGATGATGATTCAGGCGGGAATTGTTGGGTTTCGAGGCTATAGCGGCGCGGAATTGCTACAGATTTTGGCGTGTCACCCGCGAGTGAACCCCTGGCGCATGGAGCATCGCGCGGACCCTCCCAGTGAAGCGTGGCCACGCCATGCCAAACCGCCGCTCAGCGTCGCGGCGGCTCCAGAAGCGGCCAAGGAGGCGGGCATTGACGTCGTGTTCCTGGCGACGCCGCACGACGTCTCGATGGAACTCGTGCCCGCGCTGCTCAATGCGGGGATTCGCGTGGTGGATTTGAGCGGGGCCTTCCGTTTGCGGGAGCCCGAGATTCACCAGCGCTGGTATGGCGGCCGGCATACATCGGAAGAGCTTCTGCGCAACGCCGTCTATGGACTGCCCGAGTTCTATCGGGAGCGCATCCGCGGCGCGAAATTCGTTTCGAACCCCGGCTGTTATCCGACGGCCGCGAACCTGGCGCTTCGCCCCCTGGTGAAGAGCGGTCTGGTGGACCGGGGGATGCCCATCGTCTGCGACGCCAAATCAGGCATCAGCGGGGCGGGCCGCAAGGCCAGTCTCAAGACGAGCTTCTGCGAGGCGGGGGACAATTACACCGTCTATTCGGCGTTTGGCCACCGTCACGTTCCGGAGGTGCTGCAGAACAGCGGCCTCGAGGAAGGCGATTTCCATTTCGTGGCCCAGTTGATTCCGGCGGCACGGGGCATTCTGGAGACGATCTATCTGCGGCTGCGCGAGGGCGCGGGCGTGGATGACGTGACGTCGGCCTATGACGAGGCCTACCAATCCGAACCCTTCGTGCGCGTCTACAACGCCGGGCAATTTCCCGACCTTCACGCGGTGCAGCACACCAATTTCTGCGATCTCGGGTTCCAGGTGTCGGAGGGGAGCCGGATGCTCGTCGTGGTGGCGGCGGAAGACAACCTGGTGAAGGGCGCGGCCGGGCAAGCAGTGCAAAACATGAATCTGATGTTTGGTTTCGAGGAGACGGAGGGGCTGCTTTGACGCTGCTCGTCAAGCTGGGCGGCACACTGCTTGACGCCCCGGAATCGCGCGCGCGGCTGGCCGGAGAGATTCAGGAGTTGGTGAGCGCCGGCCACCGGGTGACCGTCGTCCACGGCGGCGGCAAACAGATGACGCGATTCCTGGAGGCTCAGGGCATCAAAAGCAGCTTTGTGAACGGACTGCGGGTGTCGTCACCCGAGGTGATCGACGCGCTTTTGAAAGTGGTTGCGGGTTCCGTGAACAAGCAACTCGTGGCCGCGCTCCGCGCAAGGGCGGTGGCGGCCGTGGGGCTTTCGGGAGTGGATGGCGGCTTGGTGGAAGCCGAGCGGTTGAGCGAAGATCTGGGCGCCGTGGGCCGGCCGGTGCTGGCCCGGACGCATCTTCTTGAAACGCTGCTTGGCGGCGGCTTTACGCCGGTGATCGCCTGTGTCGGCGGAGATGCCGAGGGGAACGTCTATAACGTGAACGCGGACCAGATGGCTTCGATCTGCGCGGCGGCGCTTCCGGTGGATCAACTGCTCTTCCTTACCGATGTGGAAGGTGTGCTGGACGCCTCGAAACAGCCTCTGCGGAATCTGACCGTGGAGGATTGCGGCCGGCTGATCGCCGAGGGTGTGGCCGCCGGAGGAATGCAGGCCAAGCTCGAAGCCGTATGCCGCGCTTTGGAAGACGGTGTAAACACGGTACGAATTCTGCCGGGGTTTCGCGCGGGAATCTTGCGCGGGGCGCTTTCCGGCGCGGAGGCTGGCACGGCGATCCGCAAGTCATGATCGCCCGCCGCGGCATTATTGGGGCGAGGTGTACAGCAAGTTTGCCACCGTCCGAATTCTCAACGGAGTTTCCGGGAATCACTCGGGACCGCGAGAGGTGAAAGAAAGATGGCTTTCCGGCTGAGTTATCAGTGGATGTGTGATGAAGCGTGGAAGAGCGGCGCGACCGGTGTTTCGCTGCACAGCCACACTTCGGTATCCAGGGAAAACGTAGGCATCCTCTTTGAACACGGCGCGCGCAATCCGCTCATTTCCTGGCTGCTCAAGCGCGAAAACGACCGCTATTTCCGGAAATCAGGCAAACCGCTCGATTTCAACCGGGCCTACTGGACCTCCTCGGTCACACCGCGAGAAGCTTACGGGCTGGAGTGCCGCCAGGTTGAGGATCTACTGGGCATGCGGCCGCTGGTTTCGATTACGGACCACGATGCCATTGAAGCCAACTTGAGGCTGCGGGCGCTCGACGGGGAGGACGAGATCCCGATCTCCACCGAGTGGACCGTGCCCATCGGGAATACGTTTTTCCATCTGGGGATCCATAACCTGCCAGGCGCGATGGCGGATGAATACCACCAGGAGATGCAAGCCTTCCGCGAAGCGCCGTCCTTTGCCGGGCTGCGGGAGATTCTCGGGACGCTCAGCGCTCACCGGGAAGTCCTGATTGTGCTGAACCATCCCCTTTGGGACGAAGCGGGCATCGGGCAGACGGCGCACAAGAAAGCCCTGGGCCGGTTTCTCAATGAGACGCGGGGGATGATTGACGCGGTGGAGTTGAACGGGCTCCGCACCTGGGCGGAGAATCTCCGGGTGATGGCATTGGCGGACGAAACGGGTCTGCCGATGGTCTCCGGGGGCGACCGGCACGGGCATGAGCCGAATGCGCTGCTGAACGTCACGTCCGCGGAGACATTCGCGGAATTCGTCGGGGAAGTGCGCGATGGGGAGAGCCACGTTATCGCGATGCCGCAATACCGGGAAAGCCGGAAACTGCGCTGCTTCCAGACCGCGTGGGATATGATCCGGGATCATCCGGAGCACCCGCAAGGGAAGGTAAGCTGCCTCGACCGCAGCTATCTGATTCGGGATAATGGCGAACGCGCCTCGCTGGCCGCTCAATTCAACGGGGAGACGCCGGCCATTCTGCGGAAGGTGCTGTGGGTTGTAAAGCAGCTTGAGAGCCCCCGGCTTCGCTCGGCGCTGCGCGTGGCATTATCGGATGGAGAGGGCCTGCCATCTTGAACGTCCCGCCGCGTGTCGCGTTCTGCTCGGACATCTTTCACGAGGTGAATGGAGCGGCGCTCACGAGCCGCGAGTTTGTGAACTTCGCGAAGGGCAGGGGCTACCCGGTGCTTACGCTGCATCCCAACGGGGAGACGCGGCTGTTTGACGACGGGTCCGCGCGATACGTGGAGTTACGGCGCAGCCTGGCGACGGTGCCGATGGAGACCGACTTCGGCTTCGACACGCTGATGTGGCGCTATAAGGGCTTGATCGAGGACGAGCTCGACCGGTTCCGGCCCGACATCATGCACGTGGTGAGTCCGGGTGATCTGGGCCTGCTTTCGATCGTGATCGCCCGGCGGCGCAAGCTGCCGATCATTCTGGGCTATCACACGAATCTGCACGAGTTCGCCCGTCACCGTCTGGAAAAGGCCCTTTCGTTTCTGCCGCGGCGGCTGCTGGAAAGCGTGGGCAAAACCACGGAAGATCAATCGCTCCACCTGCTGTTGAAGCTCTATAAGCTGGCGTGCGCGTCGCTCGCGCCGAACCGGGAGTATACGGAGATCCTCGAAAAAGCCAGCGGCAAGCGGTCTTTCGTGATGACGCGGGGCGTAGATACGGTGACCTTCGACCCCGCCAAGCGGACGCGAACGGACGGCGCGTTCGTCATCGGTTTTGTGGGGAGGCTGCAGCCGGAAAAGAACGTGCGGACCCTGGCCGGGATCGAGAAGATTCTGCTCGGCGTCGGGGAGAGCAACTTTCGTTTTCTGGTGGTGGGGAGCGGCGGGGAGGAAGCCTGGCTCGCGGAAAATATCCGGAACCTCGAGCTTACGGGCCTGCTGCGCGGTGAAGCGCTGGCGGAAGCCTACGCCAACATGGATGTGTTCGCGTTCACCTCCACGACGGACACCTTCGGCAACGTGGTGCAGGAGGCCTTCGCTTCGGGCGTGCCGGCGGTGGTAACCCCTCATGGAGGGCCGAAGTTCATCGTTCGCGAGAACGAGACCGGCTTCGTGGAAAGCGACGCCGCCGGATTTGCGGCGCGCATCCAACTGCTGATGCGGGACCGGGAGAGGCTCGCGCGGATGAAGCGGGCCGCGCGCGCGCAGGCGCTTGAAGCCACGTGGGAGAAGGTGTTCGAAGGCGTCTACAGAGCGTACGATTACTGCCTGGACGCCGGCTGTTCCGGGGGCGCGGAAGCGGTTTGACGGAGCGGCGCGCCGCGACGCCTGGGCATCCGCCGTGCCCGGCCGCCGTTTCCTCCCGAGGCCGCGCTGTACACTAGAGCGAAGATGGATCGAGCCTCAGAAACACCGCGGCTCTCCGCGCCGGCGCTGGTGCGGCAACTGGGCGTGGTAAGCGCGACGGCGCTGGTGGTCTCGAACATGATCGGGACCGGGATCTTTACGACCACCGGGTTCCTGGCGGGCGATCTCGGCAGTCCCTATTTGATTCTGGGCATCTGGCTGGCCGGCGCGGTGGTGGCCCTCTTCGGGGCTTTCTGCTATTCCGAGCTGGGTGTGAACTTCCCGAGTTCGGGAGGAGAGTACGTTTACCTCAGCCGGGCCTACGGGCTTACCTGGGGTTTTATGTCGGGGTGGATTTCGTTCTTCGCGGGTTTCTCCGCTCCGATCGCCGCCGCCGCGCTGGCGTTTTCCGAATACCTCGGCTACTTCTATCCGCAATTGCGGCAGGAACATGCGACGGTGATTTGGGAATCCTCGCACCTGACGCTCCAGATAGGCGGCGCACAGTATATGGCCGCGGGGATCATCGGGGTATTCACGATTCTGAACTGCGTGGGCGTGACCCGCGCGGCCAAGGTGCAGAAC
Organism: uncultured Solibacteraceae bacterium; assembly: GCA_964639135.1. Lineage (GTDB taxonomy): Bacteria > Acidobacteriota > Terriglobia > Bryobacterales > Bryobacteraceae > JACTMJ01. Next base: position 5,064 of record CAZXBZ010000245.1, read on the forward strand.
GTGCTCACCGGCACGAAGGTCGCGGTGGTGATCGCTTTCATCGTGTTTGGAATCCTGCTGGGGACGGGCGATTGGAGCACATTCGCCGAACCCGCCGTGCGCACCTCAACAACGCCGCTTAGCTCGCAGTTCGCGATCAGCCTTTTCTGGGTGTACTTCGGCTACAGCGGGTGGAACGCCGCCACCTACGTCGCCGAGGAACTGCGGCAGCCAAGACGCACCCTGCCCCTGGCGCTCGCGCTCGGAACGGCCATCGTGGCGCTGCTTTATGTGGGCCTGAATGTGACCTTTCTCTACGGCGCGGGCGCGGAAGCGATGAAGGGTGTGCTGGCGGTGGGGAGCCTGGCCGCGACGAAGCTGTTCGGGCCGGAAATCTCCGGTATCTTCAGCGTGCTGATGGCGGTTTCCATTCTGTCGACGGTGAATGCCATGGTGACGATCGGCCCGCGGGTCTATTACGCGATGGCGCGGAACGGCGCTTTCTTCGGATTTGCCGGCAGGGTGAACCCGAGGTTCCACACGCCGATTCCGGCGATCGTCTGCCAGGGAGCTTGCGCCATCCTGATGACGGTGACGCCGTTTCCGCAACTGGTGGTTTATATCGGCTTCAGCCTCACGTTCTTCACCGTGCTGGCGGTGGCGTCGCTGTTCCGCTTCCGGCGCAGGCCGAATTGGGAGCGGCTGCCGGTGGTGAGTTTTGCGTGGCCGCTAATGCCGGTGGTCTTCATCGCGGTGGGCGTGTGGATGATCGTTTACGGAATCATGCTTCAGCCGGTGGTTTCGGCGGCGGCGATTCTGACGATCGCGATGGGCGCGGCGGCATACCATCTGGTGGTGAAAGGCCGCGTCGCGGGCGCGGCTTCGTAGCGCGCGCGGAGCCGTTACAGAAACATTACATTGGGCGCGGCACCGTTTCCCAGACTGGAATCATCCATCCACTAG
>CAZXBZ010000246.1:0-6004 GCA_964639135.1 uncultured Solibacteraceae bacterium
CAGGAAGGTGACGGAATTACGGTTCGGCGATGAAATCCGCCTGTTGCGGCGCAGGCGCAACTTCTATTTCGTCCGGGGGCCTCAAGGCGAAGAGGGATGGACTCACCGCTCAAACCTTTTTAACGAGCGCCAGGTCGCCGAGATGAAAGCGCTGGCGCAATGGGCGGCGGACGCGCCGCCGCAAGGGGAGGCTCGCGTTTTCGCGCCCTTGAACGTCCACAATCATCCGAACCGGCTCGCCCCCTCCATCTTTCAAATCTCCGAGGATGAAAAAGTGGAGGTGCTGGCCCACGAGAGACATCCGCGGCGGCCCTACGATCCGGGCCCGCTGATCGAATCCCCCGGCGCGGCGGCAAGTTCCACGCCCGCGAAGGATGGGGCTGAAATCGAGGAAAACGAGACGGCCGCGCCCGAGCCCCCCGCTCCGCCGGGGTTACCCCGCACCTGGCTGCGTCTCTCCGGTTTATCCCCGGAGCGCATCGCCTCCCTGGCGGCCGGAGGTTTGATCGAGGACCGCTCGGCCCCCTCCGCGGAGGCCTCCGGCGAGCTATGGAGTCTGGTCCGGAACAAACAGGGCCTTGCGGGTTGGGCGCTTCAGGGCCGTCTGATCGCGGCAATCCCCGATAACGTGGCCCAGTATTCCGAGGGAGCGCGCATTACCTCCTACTTTGCGCTGGCCCCCGCGGACGCCGATGGCGCGCACCAGCACTGGCTCTGGACCACGCTCAAGACGCCGAACGCCGCCTTCGATTTCGATAGCTACCGGGTGTTCACCTGGAACGGACGCCTGCGCCGCTACGAAACCAGCCTGATCGCGCGCGATGTGGAAGGATATCTCCCCGTGGAGGTGTTTCGCCACGCGGACGGCGGCGTGCGCTTCCGCGTCAACGTCCGCGAACGGGGCGGATTGATCCATCGCAGAACCTATGAGCTGGCCGGCGTGCGCACGCGCCTTGTGCAAAGCGTGCCCTGGCCAAATTACGACCCGCTCCGCCAGCCGCCGATCATGGACCGGCTGCCCGCGCGGCCCGCTGGCCTGCTTCCCTCCGTGCCCTTGGATACGGGGCTCTGGGAGAAGATCAAGTCGGGCATCCGTTCCCTGGCGGATAGGGTCCTGGGATCGTGAGGGCGGGCCGATGGCTTGGACGCCCGCGCCCCGCGCCCGTGCTAAAATCACGGTTTCCCGGCGATGGACCCCACCATCAAACTTCTGAACGATTTCGGACGGCTCAAAAGCCTGGAGAGCGTGGACCAGAAGCTGCGCCGCTGCTGGAAATCGGCGGTGGGAGAAAATATCGCGAAGCATAGCCGGGTGATGCGGTTGCGGGGATCGGCGCTCCTTGTGGGTGTCGACGATGCGGTCTGGAAATCGCAGTTGGAACAACTGGCGCCGCATATCGCCGAAAGAATCCGTTCCACCTCCGGAATCGGGGGAATTGAGCGCGTGACTTTCCGGGTTGTGCCGCCGCGCATCCGTCCGAAGACGGCGCAAACGCCGCCAGCCCTCCCAGATGAGGCGGACGGAATCCAGGATCCGCTGTTGAGACGTATTTACAAAGACTCGCGGAGAAAGGCGCAAGCGTGAAGCTAACCGAAGATCGGGTTCGTTACGTGGCCAGCCTCGCTAATCTGACACTCACCGGGAGCGAGGTCACCCACTTCGTCGATGAGTTGAACCACATCCTTGAGCACATCGGCAAGCTGAATGAACTCGATACGGAAAACGTCGAGCCGATGACCCAGGTGCTTTTTGACGCCGGAGACACCGCCACGATGCGGGAGGATACCGTCGGACCCACGCTTTCAAACGAAGAAGCCCTGGCCAGCGCGCCGCTGGCCGGTTCAGGCCACTACAAGGTGCCCCTGGTGATTGAACGATGAACGTCGCGACGCTTACGATCTCCGAAATCCGGCGGATGCTGCTCTCGAAGCAGGCGAGCGCCGCGGAACTCGCCACCGAGGCTATCGCCTTCGCCGAGGCGGAAAATCCGAAGACCAACGCATATCTTACGCTGAGTCCGGAACGGGCTCTCGCGGCGGCAAACGCGGTGGATGCAAAAATCGCGGCGGGCGAAGAGCCGGGAGCGCTCGCGGGAGTGCCGATCGGCGTGAAGGACGCCATCGTCACCAAGAATCTCCGGACGACGTGCGCCTCCCGGATGCTTGAGAATTTCATCCCCCCGTACGACGCGACGGTCATCGAACGGCTGGAGGCCGCGGGCGGCCTGATCCTCGGCAAGACCAATTGCGACGAGTTCGCCATGGGTTCCACGAATGAGAACTCCGCGTTCGGCCCGGTTCGCAACCCCGTGGCGCTCGACCGCGTGCCGGGCGGCTCAAGCGGCGGCTCGGCGGCCGTGGTGGCTCAGGGGACGGCGGTGGCATCGCTCGGTTCGGATACCGGCGGCTCCATCCGCCAGCCCGCCTCATTCTGCGGCGTGGTTGGCGTAAAACCCACTTACGGTCGGGTTTCGCGTCACGGCCTGGTGGCTTTCGCAAGCTCGCTCGATCACATCGGCCCGTTCGCCCGCAATGTGGAAGACGCCGCGGCGCTGCTCCAGGTGATGGCTGGGCGCGACGAGATGGACGCCACCTCCGCGCTCGCTCCCGTCGCGGACTACGCCGCCGCCATGGACCAGCCGGTAAAAGGGCTCAAGGTTGGCTTGCCTCGTGAGTACTTCGAGGGGCTCGGCAGCGAAACGGGCGATGTCATCGCGGCGGCGGTGGAGAAACTGCGGAATCTCGGCTGCGAGATCATCGACATCAGCCTCCCGCACACCGCGTACGCCGTCGCGAGTTATTACATCATCTGCACGGCTGAAGCAAGTTCCAACCTGGCCCGCTTCGACGGCGTTCGATACACGTTCCGTTCGGCGAACTCGGAGACGCTCGACGAGATGTATCGCAACACCAGAGGCGAGGGCTTTGGCACGGAATGCAAGCGGCGCATCATGCTGGGGACCTTCGTGCTCAGCGCCGGCTATTACGACGCCTATTACCGCAAGGCCCAGAAGGTGCGCGCGCTGATCGCCGGCGATTTTCTCAAGGCGTTCCAGCAGGTCGACGCCATCGTCGCTCCCGTGAGCCCGACTCCGGCTCTCAAATTGGGCGAGGGCCTGAGAGACCCGATCCAGGTGTACCTCGCCGATATCTACACGATCATGGCGAGCATGGCCGGTATTCCAGCGATGAGCGTCCCGGCGGGCAAAACGGCGGAGGGCTTGCCGGTGGGGATGCAGATCCTCGCCAAACACTTCGACGAAGCCGGTATGCTGCGCCTGGCGCGAGCCTTTGAGCGGGGCTAGGAACCGGCCCCGCGGCGGATACGCCGAAACTTTGCCTCTATCCCGATCATCCGTAAAAGAGTATGGCTTTTCGCCAACCAGGAATTTGAGGAGGAATTAGATGGCTTTTACCCTGCCCGATCTGCCGTATGCGGCGAATGCGCTCGAGCCGCACATCGACGCGAAGACCATGGAGATCCACCACGGCAAGCACCATGGCGCTTACGTCGCCAATTTGAACAAGGCGCTCGAAAGCGCCGGCATCAAGGAAACCAATCTGGACGCGCTACTGGCAAATGGCTGCGCGGCCGTCCCGGAGAACATCCGCGCCGCGGTTCGCAACAACGGCGGCGGCCACTGGAACCACTCCCTGTTCTGGGAAATCATGAGCCCCAAGGGCGGCGGAGACCCGATCGGTAATCTGGCCGCGGCCATCAAGGGCAAGTTCGGCGATTTCGCCACGTTCAAGGAAAAATTCAACGCCGCCGGTTTGGGCCGCTTCGGCTCCGGCTGGGCCTGGCTGGTAAAGACGGATGGCGGCGTGGACATCCTCTCCACCCCGAACCAGGACAATCCGCTGATGGATGGCAAGAAAGCGATCATCGGCGTGGACGTCTGGGAGCACGCCTATTATCTCCACTACCAGAACCGCCGCGGCGACTACCTGGCCGCCTGGTGGAACGTGGTGAACTGGGGCAAGGCCGAAGAGAGATTCAACGCGTAGCGCCTGCCCGCTCATCGCGAAGAGACCCGAGAAACCCCGCGCGCGCAAGCGCCGGGGTTTCTTTTTGGATAAGCAAGAGCGCTTCGCGGCACTGGCGAGTTTCAGCGCCCCTCTGTCTGGAAATGCTCCATGGCCGGCAACGCGGCCAGAGCGGCGCTGGCTGCCGGTGCACATGGCGGCGGCCAACAGGTCGCGCTAGAAAAATAAGCGGAAGCGCACCCCGGCGGTGCGAGGCTGCACCAGCCGTGTACCCACAAAAGCCGATTGGAAATTATACAGGGCCGTCACATCGCCGAGGTTGGAAACCTGCATGGATAGTTCCCACAGCTTGCGCTCGTTCCGGAAGCGTTCATAGCCAATCACGGCATCGGAAATCGTGCGGGCGCGGACCCTGGGAGGGTCCTGGTTCAGATTCACATAGGGCAGCAGATCCGCGAAGTCCGGGTCGGCGGCCACCTGCGCGGGATCCGATGGATTGGCGACCAAGCCGGAATCGTACCTGGAGGAGATCGTGGCGAAGAGTCCGCGGCGCGAGGTCCAGGTAAGGATGCCATGGACCGCCAAAGGCTCGTCATGGTCGATGCGGAAGGGACCCTGCGACAGGAGAGCGATGGTATCGTTGCCGATATAGAGGCCCCCGCTGAAGGGCGGTGTCGAAACCGCCCGTGAATGCGTCACGGACAGGCTGCCGGAAACCCCCCTGACGGGCGTCAGGCTCAGCCGGCCCTCCACGCCGTTCACACGGATCGCTTCGAGAGTGATGGGGAAGATAATCCCCGTGTTGAGAAAGTTGTTATTGTCCTGCTGATCCGAGGAGCGCTTGTGATAGTAGGTGACCATCGCGCTCATGCGCGAGCCCAGACCCTGCTGTATGCCCGCCTCCAGGAAGTCCTGGCGTTCTGGACGGATCTCCGCCAATGCCGAACCGAGAGTTTCCGCGATCACCGGAGGCGCGACGGTGGCCGCCTTTGGGCTGGCGCTTAGGAGCAGATTTTCGTTGGGCGGGGTCTGGAAGAGGCGGTTGTAGCTGGCGCGGAAAACGGTGTTGGTCGGCTTGAGGTGATAGCTTACACCCACCCGCGGCTGCGTCTGGTGGTGCTTCACCAGAAGGCGGTAGTCGTCATAACGGAGCCCAAGGGAAATCTGAAAGTCGCCCAGCCGGATGTTGTCCTGAATGAAGCCCGCGTAAAAACCCCCGGTCGCTTTACCGGCGAACTCGAAGCGGCGACCGCCCCTCGAAAGGTCGTGGGGCAGAAGGTTTGGGTTGTAGTCCGGGTTCCCGGGATCGTTGAAACCGGGGTTGGTGATACCGAACGAGAAAAACTCGCTGATCGGAAACCGCTGAATATCGGCGCCAATCTTCAGGCTGTGGCGGCCCCGGATGAGGTTGAGGCGGCTCCCGTTGGTATAAGTGGAAAGATGCCGGGCCTGGGAGGCCGTTACCGGTGTATCTCCGGCGCTGTCGAATAGCTGTGCTTGCGTGGTGCGGTAGCTGAAGGTGTTGTCGAAGGTGGTTTGTGCGTCAATGGTGCGCACCCAGGCGAAACTGCCGGAGGCGTCGCCGAGATATTGGCGCTGATCCATCCGTGCCGCCTGCTGCGAACGAAGGTTCGCCAGTTGGAAGCTGGAACGGCCGGTGATACCGTTCAGGCGGAGCACGTCGCGGCTGTTCGGAATCCAATCCAGGCGAAAGAACGCCCGCTCGTTGTTCCCGCCATTGTGAAGGTTGTCGGTCGAAACGGCGTCCAGATAGCGGTGGGTCTTCATCGTGTTCACCGTGGCCGAGTAGCCAAAATTACCGTTCTCGCCGGCAAACGAGGTCACCTGGGAAAGCATGCCGAAGCCCGCCGCCGCCAGCATCGTCTGTCCGGTGAACTTACGGCCAAGGCCCAGGCCGCTCTTAGTGGTAATGCTGGTTACCGCGGAAACCTTGTTCCCGTATTCCGCGGGAATGTTCCCGGTGAATAACTCAACGGTCTGCACGATATTGGGGTCG
>CAZXBZ010000247.1:0-5989 GCA_964639135.1 uncultured Solibacteraceae bacterium
TCCGTTCCATGCAAAAAGCCTATGCCGGCGCGCCGGCATAGGCTTTTTGTGTCAAATCTGGACCCTGTGGGAACCGCCCCCGGTCTTTCCGTTCAGTGGCGCCCCAAAACTCAACTTCGCTCAGCGCGAGACGCCGCGCAGCGCCGCCTCCAAACCAACCCATGAAAAGTTCGACGGCATGTTGAAGTGGCAATCCGCCGCCCAGGCATCCTGTAACAGCTCATGGTTGCCAGGGGTGCGCCCGCCCACGATGCTCACGTAGCGCTGTGGCGTGGGTGTGCCGGGGTTCGTCACGTTTTCCGTCACCTGGAACCTTTCCCGAGGAGTTAGCAGCTTTGGCGTCAGTTTGCCGTCATAGCGAACCTTGGCGATGTCGTTGTACCAGCCGGTGCCCACGCCATCGTTCACTCCGAACGAAATGTGCGGGGTGTTCTCTCGCTTGCCAGCTCTGTCGCCTTTGGTTTTCAGGCGGCAGCACACATTTCCGCGCTCGTAAAATAGCTGCTTCCCTCCCGCCGGCCCCCACTCCTTCACCGTGCTTAGCTTGAACCCATTTGACCGCAGCAGCCCATCCAATTCCGCGAAAGTCGAACAATTCACCAGCTTTGTGGATCCGTTGACCACACGGGGCATAAAGGAACGCGTAAACCGGACCACGCGGGTGATGACGCTTACCTGTTCCGGCCCCACGCCACCATTGATGACCGCGAACTTCAGCTTTCCCGCGGGCTGCATCTTGTAGCGAAGTTCTTCCGCGCGCGGCACGATCCACTTCACAAGGCCGTTGCACATCTGGTTCAGCTTGGAATCAAACAGATCCCGCACCGACTGAGCGCGCGTCTGGCCCTTTTCGCTCTTGAGGTAACGGGCCATCACCAGCGCCGCGATCGCGATCACCAGGAAGCCGCAAAAGATCCCCACGGCCTCGGCAAACCAGCGCGCCGATAGGTCAAGAAGGAGATCGTAGACCTCACCCGCGAGGTAGGGCAATTGGTTCACGGCGATATCGTAGGCCGCGATGGCAAGGCGTCCGACTTCCCACATGTGATCGGCCATGTAAACCGCAACGGAAATAACGCCGAGCGCCGCCAGCGCCGTCTCGGCGATCACGCGGCCGATCGTGGCTCCCAATTCCGCGCTGGCATAGGCGGCCGCGGGATTTCCCGCGCTGAAATAGCCGCCCAGCGCGCCGCCGATCGCCGCGCCGGATGCGGAGGCAACCATCACACCGCCGACCGCCGCCACCACGCCGGCCAGCCCCCCCACCAGAAGGGTAAAACACTCTTCCCCTACATGACGCCGGATTGACTCCGTGACGTAGCCGTTTATAACCGCGCGATCCCAGGCCGTCCAGGCGTAGCAAGCGCGATCGGTAATCGTCATGATACTTTCTCCCTCTTCGTAGTCAATGGATTATTCAAGGGCACGCGACCTCGAGATGCCGCGCGCCATGCCGTTAACACAAGTAACGAGTGGGAGTGTAGTCGATTCCGCCCGAAGCGTCAATCTGTACCAGTACCTCTCTTTCCATGCAAAATCCGGTATCCGCCGCTAACGCAGCTAATTAGACGCAGTACCGCGGAACAGATCCGGCGCAACCCCGTGTGTTCGAAAGAGAAGGATCTTTGCATCAATCTGCGCCACAGGGCAAGTCAAATGTCCACGGTGTCACCCCCGCAAGCCGCCGGATCTTGGTTGTGCGGCCTGAAAGAAATACTCCTCGCGCAGGTATCCGGATCCATCCTGGAGCTTGTGGAGCAAGGTGCTGAGTTCGGCTCGTCTCACCATGCGGTACACCCCCTCGCGCGGGCGGGGTTGGGCCGGAGTCTCGCCGGGCTTCCGACGCTCACTTCGCGAACTAACGGGCCAGCAAGACTTGCACTGCATAAAATAGGGGTGATGCAGTTGAAAGCTAAGCTTCCCATTCACTGGCGGCGTCTGTCCGCGACGCTTTTGCTGGCGGCGGGGATACTGGGCGGGATGGCTTGCAAGACACAGCCCGATGCGGAGCCCCCCACGGCGCAAGTAGTTGTCCACGGCTTCGAGGAGACCGGGCCGCGCGCGGCCTGGAAACGGCACACGATTGACGACGCCAGTAAGGGCGCGGACGGAACCCGGCTCGGCGATTTGAACGGCGACGGGCTGCCCGACATCGTAACCGGCTGGGAGGAGGGCGGCGTGATTCGCGTGTGCCTGCATCCGGGATACGCGAAAGCCCGTGAGAAATGGCCCGCGGTGACCGCCGGCCGGGTGATCTCGCCCGAGGATGCCGTATTCGTGGATCTAGACGGAGACGGCCAGCTCGACGTGGTCAGCAGCGCCGAGGGAGAGAATCGCTCGATCTACTTCCACTGGACGCCGCGCCGGGAGGAACTATTGCGGGAATCGGCGTGGCACACGGAGGCTCTGCCCGCCGCGAAGGGGCGCATGCGCTGGATGTTTGCCGCTCCGGCTGAGATCGATGGACGCAATGGGATCGACCTCTTCGCGGGAGGCAAGGACGCGAACGGCGCGGCTGGCTGGTTTACCTCACCCAAGAATCCCCGCGATGCAACCGCGTGGCGCTGGCATCCGCTGCGGGAGATGGGCTGGCTGATGTCTCTGTTCGCCGTGGATATGGATGGCGATGGAGATACGGATCTGCTCTTGAATGACCGTAAGGGTCCGAGGCGGGGCATTGTGTGGCTGGAGCACCCCCTCGCCAGCGAAGTGGAAGGCGAGTGGGAAGAACACACGATTAGCCCCGCGGGGAAAAACGAGACGATGTTCCTGGCTTACGAAGATTTGGACGGCGACGGGCTAAAGGACGTGATCGCCGCCGTGAAACCGCGGTATCTGGAGTTTTACCGGCGTCTGGATGCCCGAGGCAATTTTGCCGAGCCGCTTCACATTCCCTTCCCCGCCGGCATGGGAACAGCCAAGGGTGTGGCGGTGGGCGACATCAATGGAGATGGCGCGGCGGATCTGGTGATTTCATGTGAAAACGCGGAAGGCGAGAAGCGCGGCGTCGCGGCGCTGATCGCCACGGACAAAGAGGGAGAGACCGCCTATCTCGCCTGGGACATCAGCGGAGCCTCGGGAACGAAGTTCGATCTGGTGAAGCTGCTGGACGTCGACGGCGACGGGGATCTGGATGTCGTCACCTGCGAGGAGAAAGAAAACCTGGGCGTGTTCTGGTATGAGAATCCGGCGCGGTGAGGAGTGAGGGGCGGGTCCATTCAGTCAGCATCGCGGAAGCAAGGCTTGGCAAAAGACCCTCGCTAGCGGATTGGGAGGAAGATCCAATCCGCCAGCGGCACAAAGATCTTCCGAGAGCGGGCCACATTGCCGTCGCAATCGGCGGGCACTCTTCCGATCTAGCAAGCTGCTGAAAAGCTACAAATCCCATGTTTTTACGGTATAAGTTATTGATTATACGTGCTGCATTTTCACGGAAATATAGCCGTTCAGCAGCCTGCTAGTGTGGTGCGTCAAACGGATTGAACATTATCCAAAGCGACTCGGACACGTTTGACCTTTTCGAGAATGCCGGAGACCTTTGCGGTCCAGATGGAGGGCTTGGAGCTTCCTGGAGATGACAGCCGGCGGACCAGCCCCGTCCGTCCAGCTTGCCGAGGCGGGCGGCATCCGCGAAGAGTGCGGACGCCGCCTTACAGTGTTATACCGCCGCCGCACCGTCACAAGCAGTGGCACAACTGCTCCATGAGGGCTCCATTTACTGGCTCGCTACCTCGCTCATGGGGATTCCCAGCGCGGCCGCCACGCCTTCTCCGTAAGCCGGATCGGCTTGTGAGCAATTCCGGATGTGCCGTGCCTTGATCTCCTTCGGCGCATCGCCCATCGCGCGCGCGGTGTTCTCAAAGAGCACGTTCCGCTGATCCGGCGTCATCAAACGGAAGAGGTTTCCCGGTTGTGAGTAGTAGTCGCCGTCTTCGCGATGGTTCCAGTGGTCCGCGGCGCCTTCGACGCTCAATGGGGGTTCCTTGAACTCGGATTGTTCCAGCCACTCGTTGTAGCTGTTCGGCTCATAGCCGAGCGTGCCGCCGTAGTTGCCGTCCACGCGCATGGCGCCGTCCCGATGGTAGCTATGGAACGGACAGCGCGGCGCGTTCACGGGAATGCTCATGTGGTTGACACCCAGCCGGTACCTCTGTGCATCGCCATAGGAAAATAGCCGCCCCTGGAGCATCTTGTCCGGGGAGAAGCCGATTCCAGGAACGATATTGGCCGGGTTGAACGCCGCCTGTTCGACTTCCGCGAAGTAGTTATCCGGATTGCGGTTGAGTTCCATCACGCCGACCTCGATCAGCGGATAATCCTTATGAGGCCAGACCTTCGTCAGGTCGAAGGGATTGTAAGGACACGTGGCCGCGTCCTTTTCCGGCATCACCTGAATTCTCATCGTCCAGCGGGGGAACTCGCCGCGTTCAATGGCGTCGTAAAGATCGCGGCCATGGCTTTCCCGGTCCTTGCCGATGAGGGCTTCGGCTTCGGCGTCGCTCAGATTCTTGATGCCCTGCTGCGTTTCCAGGTGAAACTTCACCCAATAGCGTTCGTTATCCGCGTTGATGAAGCTATACGTGTGGCTGCCGAACCCGTGCATGTGGCGATATGAGTAGGGAATGCCGCGGTCGCTCATGGTAATGGTGACCTGGTGCAGAGCTTCCGGAAGCGATGTCCAGAAATCCCAGTTATTGCGAGCGCTGCGCAGTCCGGTACGAGGATCGCGCTTTACGGCGTGGTTCAGATCGGGAAATTTCAGGGGATCGCGCAGGAAGAAGACTGGGGTATTGTTGCCAACGAGATCCCAATTGCCCTGCTCCGTATAAAACTTCATCGCGAAGCCGCGGATGTCGCGCTCCGCGTCGGCGGCGCCGCGTTCTCCCGCAACCGTCGAGAAGCGGGCGAACATGCTGGTCTTCTTGCCAGCCTCGGAAAAGATTTTTGCCTTCGTGTACTTGCTGATATCGTGGGTCACCGTGAACGTGCCGTACGCGCCGGAACCCTTGGCGTGCATCCGGCGTTCCGGGATCACCTCGCGGTCGAAGTGCGCGAGTTTCTCCAGGAACCAGACGTCCTGGAGCAAAGCCGGTCCGCGAGGGCCGGCGGTCATGAGGTTCTGGTTATCGGCGACGGGGGCGCCGGCGGCTGTGGTTAGCTTCTTCTTTTCGTTCATACGGTGGTCCTCCTGATTCATTTTTTGCTTGTGGCCGCGGCGGCTCCGGATTGGCCCGGTTCCCGCCGCCGGAGCCGCGCTTGAGTACCCGAGGCTTGGGCGGGGCGGCGCATTTCGAGCACAAGCCGCGAAACTGGATCGAGTAATCCTCGACATGGAAGCCGGTCTGTATACCTGGCAGATCGATCTTGTCGAGAGCCGCGTCATCCAAATCCTCCATGCGCCCGCACCGCAGGCACAGGAGATGATGGTGGCGGCTGGTGCGGCTCTCGTAGCGCGCCACGGCGTCGGGGTGGCCGACTTTCCGGATCACGCCAAGATGCGCGAAGGTTTCCAGAATCCTGTAAACCGTGGTGCGGGAGATCTCTGGCATGGACCGGCGGACTTCGTCCCAGATTTCGTCCACGGTCGGATGGGTGGGCCGTGAAGACAAAGCTTCGAGGACGACCCGGCGTTGCGGCGTCACCGACAGCGAGTGCTCCCGGCAGATCCGCTCAATATCCGATTGCATTTATTGCAATGATATTGCAGATGAGAAATTATGTCAATCTGATATGGAAGTGTATAATTTTGCTCCTAAACGATGCACGGCGCTTTGTTCCGCATCCGGTTTGAGCACGGTTCGCATCCGCTACCATGGGCGGGGAACGCCGGACGGCCTCGGAGCAATGCAGGAAACTTCGTAACCGTAATGGCTGATTGTGAGGCCTCCAACGAGAAAAGAAGCACTAGTACAGATTGACGGGCTCGGGCGAAATCAGTTCGTTCTCGTCCCCAAAAAAGGTTCCAAATAGCAATTTCAATCAGAAATGT
>CAZXBZ010000248.1:0-5968 GCA_964639135.1 uncultured Solibacteraceae bacterium
AGGATCAATGCTGCGCGGATTAGAGAAACGGCTGGTGGATCTGCGGATCCGGCTGAAGTTGATGGTGTTCCACAACGTCTTCTTCAGCGTGCTGACGCTGACAATATATCTTGCGGTAATTTTCGTCCTGCAGCACCGCCTCAACGGCGCCTACGAACGCGAAGCGCAGATGATCCGGGCGACCCTTGCAACAAATCCACGGATTTTTCAGACGCTAGGCACGGACATCGAGTACGACCAGGGGACCGCGGCGCAACTCGGCATGCCCCCGGAAGTAGAGACGTGGATCGCCGGGCACCCCGGAGAGGTGTGGTTCAGCCCGAGGAGATCGGTGTATCTCTATCGAAAGGATCCGCTAAGCGACGTGTATTGGCGGGTGACGCTGCCGAAGGAACAGTACCGGAACCTCATCAACAGTGCGCGGTGGGCAATCACCGTGGTCCTGATCACCATGTATCTGCTGGGGTTTTTCGTCCTGCAGTACCTGGTGCTGCCGGTTTTCGTCTACCGGCCGATTCAACAATTGCTGGACGCCGATAACGCGGCGAGCAAGGGAGACCGCGGGAACGAGTTGGTGGAAGAGCGCCGGATTCCCGACGATGAGCTCGGCGACCTCATGCGGAGCCGGAACCGGATGCTGACATTGGTCCGCGAGCACGAGGACGCACTGGCCGAGGCGTTGCGCCGGGAAGAGGCACTCTCGGCCGACCTGCTCCGGAAAAACACGCAACTCGACACCGCCAAGCGCAATCTGGTTGATCAGGACCGCCTCGCCAGCCTTGGTTTGTTATCCGCCAGCGTCGCGCACGAACTCAATACGCCCTTGGCCGTGCTGAAGGGGAGCGCCGAGAAGCTGCTTGAGAGTGCGGACGACGAAACGGCCCGCAACCGCCTGAGGCGAATGAACCGGGTGGTGGACCGCTTGCTGAGCATCAGCTCTTCCCTGCTCGATTTCGCCCGCGAGCGTCACTCCCGGATGGAGCCGGTGGATCTGGCCGCGCTGATCGCCGAGTGCTGGGACCTGGTCTCAATCGACGAGAAAGCGTCTCAGGTAAACTTCCACAATGAAGTGACGCCCGCCCATTGGGTTTACGGCAACGCCGACCGCCTGAGCCAGGTATTTGTGAACCTGTTACGAAATGCGCTCTATGAGGTCGCCACATCCGGAAACATCCGGGTGAGCAGTTCCCTCGCGCCAGCCGTCCACCGGCATGAGGCGGCGGACGGCCAGGATGCAATGGATCGGAAGGTGATCATCCGGGTGGAGGACGACGGAACGGGGATCTCCGAATCCGTCCTTCCCCACCTGTTCGAGGCTTTTGTGAGCAGCCGGTTGGACGCGAAAGGCACGGGCCTTGGATTGACGGTGGCGGCGGGGATCATCCAACAGCACAACGGAAGCATTCGAGCATACAACCGCGCGGCCGGCGGAGCCTGCATCGAGGTGGAACTGCCCGCCGCCGTGCCATTATCAAACGAGGCCACCAATCCATGAGTGAACTGAACGCGCACGACAACGCCGCGCCACCCGTACACCGGGTGGAAGTCGCGGTACTCGACGACGACCAGGACTTTCTGCAATTCATGGAGGACGTTCTGGACGATGAAGGAATTTACTCCGTTCGGAGTTTTTCCGCGCCCCTGGACCTATACGCGGCGTTCGAGTCGAAGGTATCGAGCATCCTGCTGCTGGATTTGAAAATGGGGGAACACCAGGGCGATGCGGTGATGAGCGAAGTGCAATCGCGCTGGCCGGGCGTCTGCATCATCGTGGTGACGGGCTATCCCTCGCTCGAGGATATGCGCGCCAAATTCCAGCAAAAGGTTTTTGATTACCTGCCCAAGCCGTTCTCGATCGAACAACTGCGCGTGACGCTGAATAAGGCGATTGAAACCTATGAGCTGGGCCGAAGCCAGCAGGATATCCTGAGGGAACGCTTGGGCCCGCGCATCCGTGTGCTTCGTACCGAGCGCAACTGGAGCCTGAAGGAGTTCGCGGGCGAGACGGGGCTGAGCGTCTCCCAGTTGAGTTCCATTGAGCGAGGGTCTCACCTTCCCTCCATTGAGAGCCTGTTCGCGCTCTGCCATGCTCTTAAACAGAAGCCCAGCGAGATTTTCGGCAGCATCGGTTTCTGAGACGCCGGAGACCCTGATTCACGTCCGGAACGAAGGCGCTCAGAACAGATATTTCAGCCCAAACTGGATGAGCCTGGGGGCGACGGACGTCCCGGTGATGACTCCAAAGCTCGCGGTGCCCAGCGTGGTCCCCGGATTGGAAAACTGGGCTGTGTTGAGCGCGTTATAGAACTCGGCCCGGAAAGCCAGTTCGGCATCTTCGCTCAAACCGCCGACACGCGTCCGTTTGCCGATGGAAAAATCGGTGTTGACCTGGCCGGGACCGTTCAGAACCGCGTGACCGGCACTGCCGTATCCAGTGGCGCCGTCGCTTCCGATGCGGGGAGCCGCGCAGATAGCGGAGGTATTGATCCATCCCCCGAGGCGTTCGGCCGTGCTTCCAGGCGTCTGGAGATCCGCATGGGAAGCTCCCGGACAGAGGGTGACCGTGGATGTGCCGGCACGCCCGAAAGCAGCGCCACCGTTAGGATCCGTAAGCGTCATCGGAAGGCCGCTCTGGACAATGACGATCCCGGATGCGGACCAGCCCGAGAGCAGCGCGTGCTGGAGCCGGGTGTTGCCGGCGGGGAACGGCAGTTCGTAATTGAAATTCGTGATCAGGCGGTGAGCGCGGTCAAACGACGCGCGGCCCCAGGCAAGATCGAGGCGGTGCTGGTCGTTCAGGACAGATGTGTTGTTCAATGCCTTGGAGAGGGTGTAAGCGGATTGGAACGCGAGCCGGTCCGCCAGCCGTACGCGAAAGGTGGCCTGGAAGCTGTGATAGGTGGATTCGCCCGTGAAGCTGCTCGTCAGCAGCGCCGTGGGGGTTTCGCCCAGGATGGGAACGCGCTGCCTTGCGTTCAGCGAGGTATTGGTGGTGATGCAGTGCGCGGGATCGCCGTCATAGCCGCAGTTCACGGGGTTCGCTTCGCTCGCGAGCACGGGCTGGTTCAAACCCTGGGCGAGCAGCAGACGGTCTCCGTAAGAGCCGACGTAGCCGAGATCGAGCGAGGCAGCGGCCATCTTCAGCTTCGCGGTGAAATTCCATTGCTGCAGACGGGGGAGACGGTAGACGGGCCCCGCCACGCGATCTGAAAATTGCGACGTGAGGGTTCGGGGTACAAAGCCCAGCGTCGTGACTGGAAAAGGCTGGGCGAACGACGAGGCGCTATTGCTGGCGTCGCTGTTCGTAAAGCTCTGCGCGAAGGGCGGCGCGGTGAAAAGAGGCGCGGAACCGGCGTTCCCGGCGAAGGGCGGCGTCTGGTAAAACCAGCCGTAGCCGCCGCCAAGCGCCAGCCAGCCGGCGCCGCCAAAAGGCTGCCAGGCAAAGCCCGCGCGGGGAGCGAAGGCGTCCTTCGGAGCGCCGTTGCGGTAGAAGCTCTTCGAATCCCGCACCAGGACGCCATCGGGGGGCGGACCGAACGGCAAGCCCGTATAGGGGTTGACCGTGTCCGGGTTGTAGTTCGAGGCGACGGTGTAGCCCGCGAATGTGCCCCCGGCCGGCGGGATCGCATTCCTCGCGGCAAGTTCCGGGAAAAAATTGCCGACCGCGCCGGAGGTATCGAGTGACGGCCCGATGTATTCCCAGCGTAATCCCAGGTTCAGAGTGAAATGATTCGACAGCTTGATATCGTCCTGTGCGTAGACGGTGCCGTAGTAACGCCGGTAGCGATACTCCACCTCGCCGAGGGGTCCGATACCTTCACTTGCCTGAACGGTCTGGATATTGGCGCGGCCGGCGGGGCTCGCATTGTCCGCGGCGCTCAGCCCGAGGAGGAAATCGGCAAAGGTCTGAAAGGTGATGCGTCCACGCGCACCGCCGGTATCGGCCCGGCCATTGAACTGATTGAGGAAGAAGCCGCCCATGCGAAGACGCTGGCGGCCGCGCACCCAGGAGAGATTATCGGCCCAGGACCAGGTGACGGTCTTGAAGTGGTTGTCGTTCGGGTTCGTTCCGAAAAGGCGGAAGGTGCCCTGCGGCCCGAGCACCGTGAGTTCAGGCGGATGCGGGAAGAGCGGATTCACGGCGGTGATGCCAAAATCCGAGGCGAGGGGCGTATCCACGCCGAAGGTATCCGTATTGTTGCGAGTAAACGCCATCGAGGCTTCGTTCACGACATTCGCGGAAAGAGTGGTGATGAGCCTTCCGCTGGTGGCGATATCGGCGGCGTCAAGGGCCTGGGGAGCGCCCCAACCGGGCACGATGGGAGCCCCCGGATATCCGCCGGGCGACCCGAAGGTCCGCAGTTGATCCACGGTGGAGGTAAAGAGCCGGAAGGCGAGCGTATTAGCGGCGTTCAGCACGACGTCGCTGTTCGCGATCCAGTGATTCTCGTCGTACGTGGAAGGCATGCTGTACGAAGAGAAGCCGAGCCCGGTATTGGGGCCGGAGGAGATAATGGTTTGAGGCGAGGGGATGAGATAGCCGCCATCCGGCCCCTTTGCCTGCAGGATGCGGAGGGCCACCGGGTTGATTTGGGCCGTGGTGGCCGTGCCGCGGTTCGCGCAATCAAGCTGTTTTCCGCCCGCGAAGGTACTGTAGCGGTCCGCTTCGCCGGGATGATTTTCCGGACAGAATTGGGCGGCGAGGGTGGCGGCGGAACGGTCGGCGCCGAGCGCTGGCAGAATAAGGTTGGCCGTGGATGTGGGGTCCAGCCCATTCACCTGGCGGGTGCCTTGGTAGGAGCCGAAGAGGAACCATTTATTCGGGCGGATAGCGCCGCCGAGCGCCGCGCCGAATTGGTTCTGTTTCAGGTTGGGCTTGGGCTGGCCGGTGGAGTTGCGGAAGAACGTGTTGGCATTAAAAATATCGTTACGGTTAAATTCCCAAAGAGCGCCATGAACCTCGTTCTGGCCAGCGCGAGTGACCAGATTCGTAGTGGGCACCATCGCTCCAAAACCGGCATCGTACTGCGAGGTTTGAATTTTGAACTCCGAGATCGTATCCGGATTCGGGACCGTGGAGGGCGAATAGGCGCCGTCGATGGTATACGAACCGGATGTCAGGTTGCCATTTACATTGACGCTCGATGAGCCACGCCCGAGCGTGCCCGCATTGTTGACGCTGGCGGCCGAGCCGGAAGTCATCGAAAGAACCTGCGTGAAATTGCGAGTATTCAACGGCACGGCCGTGATGGTCTTGCGGTCGACGAGCGTACCGGTGGACGGCGCGGAGCCGGCGATCGTACAGCGGCAGGTTACGGTTTCCGCTGAATCACCCGCTTCAAGGGTCGCATCCAGAACCGGGACTTCGGAGACATTGACCGTTACACTCTCAAACCGCGCTTTCTTGAAGCCCGCCGCCTCGAAGGTCACCTGATAAACCCCCGGCGTGAGCAGTGAGAAACGGTAAGCGCCCGAGGCGTCCGATTCGGCGCGATGGCTCTGTCCGGTGGACGCGTTGAAAACGGTTACCACTACCGCCGCCAGCGGCGCTCCGTCCGCATCCCGAATGCCGCCTTCCAGCGCGCCCGTGGCGGCGGATTGCCCTGGAGCCGTCAGCGCCATCGCAAACAACAAAATCGAAAGGGCGGCGCTGCGCCAATGACCACGGAAGCTCACGATCTCTCCTCGCCAGCCCTCCCGCCCGCGGGTACTTTCGCCACGGCGTCCGGACGGCCTCTCCAATGAATCTCTATTATGCGGTACGCCGCGGCGGATTCGCCCATCGAGCGGAACCGGCGCGGAATCCGCGTTCGTGGCCTATAAAGGAGCCGCCGCGATCAGCCGAAAGAACCCTATGACCAGAACAACGTGATCGACGGAGCGTTCCGCCACGGTGTAAAGAAACTGGCGTTTCTAGTCTCCTGTCTTAGTTAATTCTTTACAGCGGCGGACCTTGTCGAGGATGACG
>CAZXBZ010000249.1:0-5954 GCA_964639135.1 uncultured Solibacteraceae bacterium
CGTAAACCGCTGGATGCACGATCGTGGCGTCAAGGGAGACGGGCGGCGTAAGCAGATAAGCCTCCTCCACCCGCCAGCCGCGGTGTCGCAGGATTCCCCCGCTGACGGCTTCGAACTCGGCCGGGTTCCCTTCGAATCGCAGGCTGCCGTTCAGGAAGCACGCCGCGGGATTCGGCGGGAGATCCTGCAACTCGCCTTCCGCCTTATCAACCACGGGAACCAGGCGCAGGGAGCGGAGCAAGGCATCCCGCGCATCGGGTTGCATGGCGCGCACGCCATGAGCCAGTTGATGGTCTGAGTAGTAGCGCAGATCCTCGAGCAGAAAGTCGACGAGCCCGGAACCGCTCTGAAGCGCGCACAGGATCTGAACGGCGCCGCGCACGCGCTCCTCGGACGCCGCCACGGCGCCCCGGTCTTCGTCGAGTTGCGAACCCGGCTCCACGCGAACCAGGCCCAATGCCAGCCGCAAGGATACATTGAGCGTCCCGGATTTTAAGATCGAGAGGAGGCAGCGAAAGCCCAATTTCAGGCGCGCGAAGAACATACGTATTTTCCAGGATAACCGTATGGATAGCGGTTCCGGCGTAATAGTACCTGGAGGCAGTTTCGGAGGCTTGCCCATCAGGGGACGGATTCTCCCGCGCGGAGCCTCTCAAGCAAAACCTGGTCAACCTTCGCTTTCACGGTGCGGCGGTCCAGGCCAAGCCGGAGAGCGGCGCGTTCATAGTTCCCGCTCCGCGCGTAGACAAGGGTGACATAGCGCCGGAGCAATTCCTCGGCGCTCAAGCGCCCCTCGCGCGCCCCCTCAAACACATCCGATGCCGGCCCGGTCCGCGCGGATCGCGGAGTATACTCGCGCCTCACGAGAATGTTGCGAATACACTGCTCGAGTTCGCGATAGTTGCCGGGCCAGGCATAGTCCGGCGGCATTTCCGCCGTGATGAAAGACATCGCTTCAGCCGCCAGTTGGCCGCCTTCCGGCCCCGCGATGCGCGCGGCCAGGAAGCGCACGAGGTCGCTCAGGACGGCGGGCGATTCCGCGATTTGCTCGGCCAGCGAGGGTGTGCGGATAAGGTCCGAGCAAAGGCGGTAATAGAAATCTTCCCGGAAGCGGCCGGCCCGCATCTCCGCTTCCAGATCCCGATTCGTGGCGGCGATCAGCTTACCCTCGAAGCGCTTCGGCGCGCTATCGCCCACGGCTGAAAACACGCGGGTCTCGATCATCCGCAGTAATTTCACCTGGATTTCCGGCGCGAGCTCGCCGATCTCATCCAGGAACACCGCGCCAAGCGGCGGGCAGGTTTCGAGCCAGCCCTTCCGGCTCTCCGTGGCGCCGGTGAAGGCGCCGCGGCGATGCCCGAAGAGTTCGCTTTCGACCAGCGTGCCGGTGAGCGCGGCAATGTGGATGGGGTGGAAATGCGAGGCCGGGTCGTCCTCGAATCGCAGCGTGCGCGAATCGAAAGGCACGTAACGGGAGAGTGCGATTGCGCGGGCCACAAGCTCCTTACCGGTGCCGGAAGGGCCTGTAACCAGGGTCACCAGATCCGCCATGCGCGCATGGAGCGCGCGGCGATAGCGGTTGAGATCGTGAGTAAAAATCGATTGCCAGACGGCGGCTCGCAGACGGGCGGCGGGAGGCGAGTCACCGATGATGTTCTCGAAAATCTGATGGAACGCCCGGACCAGTTGAAAAAAGAAGGCGAACATGTGAGGCGCGGAAAATGTCGTAAGCGGCGGAACGCCAGCCGGCAAAAGCCAGTCACGCCAATCCTGCTCGAATTCGCGATAGAAGCCCCAGCGGGCAAGCGTCGCCGAAGCGCGGCGCGAAGCGAATTCCGCGGCCAGCCGCGGATAGAGGCGATGGTAAAGCATATAGACAACCGCCCCTTCAAAAAGTGCGGCGTCGGCGGGGGTGAGATCGCCGCGCCGCCCGGCAATTGCCGTTCGAATCGCGGGCATCGAGGCTTCAAGCCTGTCGTGGATTCTCCAGGCATTCGCATGGAGTTTGCCTGGGTCATCGACCCGCAGACTCCAGTGCGTGCCTTCATCCACGTATTCGCGCCCGAGCGCGGCCCGCTCGGCTTCCGCTAATTCGGGAAGAAATGGATTCGCGGCCGCCACCCGGTTTACAGATTCCAAAAATCGTCTTTGTGTGGGTGAGAAGATGGACATTTAGAGAATCGCCGTACATTTATCGTACCGTGCCCGCCATTTTTTGTATGTAGCGAAGACACACACGATCTCCGCCTGGCCTCGCGAGTCTTCGATATCCTATTGAAACCTGGAGATTTCCGCCAGCTTTTCCAGTTGGCGAGGAAGCTGCACTCATGGCCGCGTATGGCAACCACAACGATCGATAACATCCAAGCAAAATCCGGGGAGCGCCCCGCTGGCGAACGGTCCGGTTCGTACTGGCATCTGCTGCGAAGCGGCGGCTTCATGGCCTTCCTCTCGACGCAATTTCTGGGTGCGTTCAACGACAATCTCTACAAAATCACCGTGAGCCTAGTGACGGTGATGCTAATCGCGGATCCGAAGCAAACATCCAACTACCTCGCGGCCGCCGGCTTTCTCTTCGTGCTGCCCTTCGTGCTCTTTTCGGGCTACGCGGGCCAGTTGGCGGATCGCTACAACAAACGCGGCGTCCTCATTGTGACCAAGCTGCTCGAGACGCCGGCGATGCTGCTGGGGCTCTGGGCATTCACGAGGAATGACCCTTCCTGGATGCTGGCGGTTGTTTTTCTGATGGCCCTTCAATCCGCGTTTTTCAGTCCGGCAAAGTACGGAATTCTGCCCGAGATGCTGCCGCTGCGCGACATGGCGCGGGCGAACGGCCTTCTTGAGATGACCACATTCGCCGCGATCATCCTCGGCACCACCGCGGCGGGCTTTCTCTTCGAGGCCTGGAGCGCGGCCATGTGGAAAATCGCCGGAGTGACAATCGCGATCGCGGTACTGGGTTCACTCTGCAGCTTCGGTATCCCCAGGGTGCGCGTTCCGCGCAAGCCACTGCCGTTCTCCTGGAACCCCGCCCGCGAAGTCTGGCTCGGAACACGGGAGATGTTCCGCGATCGCGTGCTGCTGCTCACCATTATTGGAATCTCCTTCTTCTGGTTTTTGGGAACTCTGCTGCAGATGGATCTGCTTCTCTTCGCCAAGAACACGATGCAAATGAGCGAATCCGGCGCTGGGGTTCTGATCGCGGGGCTGGCGGTAGGCATCGCCGTGGGGAGCCTGCTGGCGGGCCGCATTTCGGGAGATCACATCGAAACCGGCCTGGTGGCGCCCGGCTGCCTCGGGATGGGGCTGAGCGGCCTGGGCGTCGTTTGGGCGGCGCCCCATTTCGGCCTGACGCTTTCTGCCCTGGTGCTTCTCGGTATGTTCGGCGGGTTCTTTATCGTGCCGCTCAACGCGCTGCTGCAGCACCATCCGGCGGAAGACGAGAAGGGCCGCGCCATGGGCACGAACAATTTCTTCAATGGCGTCGCCATGCTGCTGGCCGCCGTGATCTTCTGGGTGCTTACGAACCCGGTTGGATGGAGCGGCGCGCGGGTAATCCTGGCCACGGCCGTCTTCACCATCGCGAGCACGCTGCTCGTGATAGCGTTCAACCCCGAACCCACCGTCCGCTACCTCGTGACGCTGCTCGTACGCGGCGTTTACCGGCTCCATATTCATGGAGCGCACAATGTCCCGCCGAAGGGCGCGGCCCTGCTTGTGGCCAATCACGTCTCGTTCGCGGACGGATTTCTCATCGGCGCGTGCCTGCCGCGGATTGCCAGATTTCTTGTGTTCGATAGCTATTACAGGCGCTTCCGCATGCTGCTGAAACCCATCGGAGCGATCCCGGTTCCTCTCGGCGGCCGGCACGCGTTGATGGAATCGATCAGCGCGGCGCGGAAAGCCCTCGAGGCCGGAGACCTGGTATGTATCTTCCCGGAAGGCGCTCTCACCCGGACCGGGAACATGCAGCGCTTCCAGAGAGGAATGGAAAAGATTCTTGAAGGGCTGGATGTTCCCGTGGTTCCCGTGCACCTGGGCGGCGTTTGGGGCAGCGTCACCAGCCACGGCAAGGGCGGCGCATGGCCGAAGCCGGAGCATTGGCGGCGCGACATTCAAGTGACCTTTGGAACGCCGATGCCGCCGGCCGTGAAGGCCGGACAGGCCCAGCGGAGGGTGCTTGAATTGAGCGCCGAAGCCCGCGGCCGGGATCCGCGAACGAACTCCACGCTTAGCCGCCGCTTCGTCGCGAGCGCCCGGCGGCACTGGGGCCGGGAGGCAATGGCCGATTCCACCAGCGGGCGGCTGAGCCATGGACGCACGCTTACCGCGGCGCTTCTTCTGGCGAAATGGATAGCAAAACATCGACAGGCGGAACGAATCATCGGCATCATGCTGCCCTCCTCCGTGGCGGGAGCGCTCGCGAACCTGGGCGTGACCCTTTGCGGCAAGGTAGCCGTAAACCTCAACTTCACGGCCGGGGCGGCCGGCATCGCTTCGGCCGTGGAGCAGTGCGAAATCCAGACCGTCATCACTTCGAAGCTGTTCCTCCGGAAAGCCAGGCTTGAAGCTCCGCGAGGCGCGCTGTACATCGAGGACTTACTGGCCGCGTTTTCCACGCTGGAGAAAATGCGCGCATGGATTGAAGCGCGGCTGCTGCCCGCGGGATTACTGCTCAGGCGCCTTGGGGCGTCGCCTACCAGCCCGGCCGGTCTCGCAACCATCGTCTTTTCGAGCGGAAGCAGCGGAGCGCCGAAGGGCGTGATGCTCTCCCACCGCGGCCTGCTAGCGAATGTCGAGGGCGCGGGACTGGTTTTTCGCGTCACGGCCAGGGACGCCGTGGGAGGTATTCTTCCGTTTTTCCATTCTTTCGGCTATGCGTACAACCTGTGGTTTCCGCTGCTCGCCGGACTTCGGGTCGCGTATCATCCAAATCCAATTGACGCCAAGGGAGTGGGCGGACTCGTGGAGAAGCACCGCGTCTCCATCCTGCTCGCGACGCCCACTTTCCTGCGAAACTACGTGCGCGCGGTGGACGCACGCCAATTCGGCTCGTTGCGGCTCATGGTCGCGGGCGCGGAGAAACTGCCATCCCGACTGGCCGATGAGTTCCGCGAAAAATTCGGGCTGCCGGTATACGAGGGATACGGCGTCACGGAAATGTCGCCGGTGATTTCGGTGAATATACCGGATGCGGACGATCCTGTTTGGCCGCAAACCGGCAACCGGCCCGGATCCGTCGGCCAGCCGCTTCCCGGCGTAATGACCAGGGTAGTAGATCCCGATACCTTTGAACCCCTCCCCTCCGGCGGCCAGGGCTTGCTGCTGGCGGGTGGGCCTTCGCGCATGCTGGGGTATTGGAAAGACCCCGAGCGCACCGCCCAGGTCTTTCGCGGCGAATGGTACGTCACCGGCGATATCGGATCCGTGGACCCCGACGGCTTCATCACCCTCACGGACCGGCTCTCGCGCTTCAGCAAGATTGCCGGAGAAATGGTCCCGCTCGCTCGCGTGGAAGAAGCGATACGCGAGATCGCTGGGCTGGAGGAAGTGACCGTTGTCGCGCTTTCCGACGAGCGCAAGGGCGAGCGGCTGGTCGCACTGCACACCTCCGCCACGATGGATGGCCGCCGGATCCAGCACGGCCTGATCGCAAGCCGGATTCCGCGCCTGTGGATCCCCAGGGCTGAATCGATTCACCACATCGAGGCGCTGCCATTACTCGCTTCCGGCAAGCTCGACTTGCAGCGAACCAAAGCGATTGCCCTCGAACTTGAAGCGGCGCGAACAGCACGAAACGGAGCGGAATCCACCGCCGATTCCTCCCCGGAGGGAGAGCTTTAAGCCGCTGGAAATACGGCGTGGCATCGGAGTGCCCGACCATCCGCGCGGAAGGAGATGGGCCGCTCCGCCCCTATCGGGGCAGCGCCGATGCCCGCTCGTTCAGCGCGGTG
>CAZXBZ010000250.1:0-5926 GCA_964639135.1 uncultured Solibacteraceae bacterium
GGAGCGGCAGTGCTACCGTCTAGTTATTGCTGGTACAGAAAAGGGGAGCAGGTCACTCCCAAAAACTGTGCCAGCGATTACAATACGATAGCACTGCTGTCATCTAGTTATTGCTGGTACAGAAAAGGGGAGCAGGTCAACTCCAGTGCTGGCAAGCGAATGGCACCTTGTTCATCTTATTAGCGAAACGGGTGAAGCTCCACCATGCTGGTCTTCCCTGAGCGCCAGCAAGACCTCGATACGGATCGTTTACGAAGACTTGCCAGTTGGTAACGTCATCTTTATTGGAGTACCTGGATATCCGAATCCCGCGCACAACGATAATGTGCTTGTAATCGTCACAGTAGAACCCGGAGACCCAGATCGGGCCATACCATTCAAGCCTCTTTTTCAGAGACGCTGGCTCATTGAACGCGGTATGGATTGAGGAAGTCAGACCGAGCTTGTCGCGGCATACGGGGAACTCCGTATCAAGAATACCGCGCACTCTCATTTGGGCATCGTTTGGCAGGTTGTCCGCCAGCGATTGATCCTTCCCTTTGTACGCGAGCATCATCTTATAGCCGGCGTTCCAGCACGTACGTTGATCGGGCTGTTGAATGTACGGAACATCCACGATGTACTCCATGTCTAATCTCCCGAAACTAGTCCGAAACTAGTGTATGTCGATCACGTGCCGATCTTAAAACCAGCATGCCATCAACTACAAATAGAAGCGTAATCTGGAGAGAACTGAGCGCACAATCAACCAAATTGTCTACTTAGTTAGTACTGGATCGAAACAGAGCCACAACGGGTCAAACCCGCGGCTTCCAGTCACCACTGGATTCTTCCGCCCCCATGCTCCGCACTGCGTCAGCGGTGCCACAAGCCCCATCCTCAAATCCCGCAAAATCCGCGGTATTCAGGATTCCCGCGTCAGTCAACGAAAGGTTGTAACCCGGTTTCTGACGCCGAATTCCATTCCTCCGCGCGGCGATAGGCTGCGCCATACGCGGGATTTCATCTCAAATGTGCACCCGCGATGGGCCGCGCATCGGGTTCCGAGCCTCGATTGCTTCGGGGCGTGTGCGTCCGCGCGGCTTGCGTATGGAGTGATTGCGGATGAGTCCGGGATGGAAGTCAAACAACCACGATCCTCAGGGTGCGCGGCGTGGAAGCGAGCGATCCATGCGGAATTTTAGGGAGGCTAAGCGATGTTACTGGCGCGGGGCTTGGCCGCTCCGCCGCGGACAAGCTCCGCATGCGATTAGCCGGTTCAGCGGGAGACGCGCGCTTGGCGGCGGAGCAGAAACATCGCCGCCATCGCCGGCAGGAGCAGTGCCAACGTCGCGGGTTCGGGTACCTCGCTCTCGGCGCCGTCCAGCCAGAATTCGGAGGGGAACAAGTTGTCGGCGCCATTTAGAACACCGAAGTAGATTGTGTAGTTCCCTGTCTGGGTGATGGGAACCTGCAGCGTGGTCCAGCCGGAGATTACCACTGTTCCTATAGCCGAACCGACGGTTCCCACGCTGGCCAGCCGGGTAATCGCGGTTGCGCCGGACTCAAACTGAACCCCGTAGAACGCCCAGTCGTCAAAGGGGAGGTCATCGTAGCTCACAAAGTTCCAGCGGAACCGCAGAACCTCTCCCGCGGAAGCGAAGACGCTCTGCCAGATGAGAGTGCCATTTCCCGCGATCGTCCCCTCGTTCGACGCATTGAGTGTGCCGAGATCAATGGACATCTGTTGCGCAATCGACGCTGGGTCAGCCTTTCCCGCCATCAGTCGCGCGGCCCAGTTGCCGGAATCCGGCGAGACCGCCCCCGCGAAGCCGTAGTCCATGCCCGAGGAAGCCTGGGCGCCACCGAGACTGCCCCAGTTGCTGAGGTCGCCGCTTTCGAAGCCTCCATTGATAAAGCCGGCGCTCGCCATGCCGGAAGCCAGAACAAATATCAGGATCAATCGAGAGCTGAGTTTCAACAACATGAGTGTTATCACGGATCCGTGCCCGCTTTCCGCCGGTGTGTCCGCACGGACTGCGCCTGCGTTGCCGGTTCAGTATCCTTATACATTTTAACATCTGTAAATGGGCTGAAAAGTGCGGTGCGGGGGGAAATCACGGAGATCTGCTTCTAGAGCCACTGAGGCTCGAAAACATAGATGCAGTTCTCAATCAATCAGAGGCGCTGATAGGCTGATAGTACTAAGGCGCACCTCCGATGCCGAGTTCAACCAGTTGCCCATTGTTGGCCTGATGGGATCGCAGGCCCCATCCGCATTTCCGCCGCGAGTGTACGGAACGCTGGCCGATAGAGCGAGAAGCGGTCTTCGCGATGCTCTCGGAGGCTGCAAGGCGCATCGGGCAGCAGGCATCCAGCCCTGAGAATTTGCAGGTCCTGACAGGTGTGGCGCATCGAACTGGTGGCGCCGGCCCGAAGCTGCATGACCTCATCACGAGAGCGCTCATTGGCAAGCGTACATCGGCGCGCCGTCGCGTAATCGCGTTGTGCTAGACTGGCCAAGCTTGACACTGCCTGAACTTTTCGATCTATCCTTTACGCTCCGCCGCGACGAGCCCGCGCTTGAATGGGACCGTACGTATACCTTCGGCGAGGTGGACGCGCGGGCCAGCCAGATGGCGTGCGCTTTGGCCGCGCGAGGGGTCACAGCCGGCGACAGGCTCTGCGTCTACCTCTCGAACTCAATCGCCTATATCGATCTGTTTCTCGCCGCAACACGTCTCGGCGTTATTTTCGTTCCGGTTAACATCCTGTATCGCGACCGGGAGATCCGCCACATCCTGGAGGATGCGGACCCCGCGGCGATCGTCACCGATGAAGCGGGCCGCGCGCATATTACGGACGGCGCAAGCATCTGGCTGATCGAAGACCTTGTCCGGGAAGCCGCCGCGCAGCCGGCGACCCGGCGCGTGGCCGTCACCGATGGCGACGCGCCCGCCGCCCTGGTTTACACGTCCGGGACCACCGGCGTCTCTAAGGGGGCGATCGTCACGCACAATGCGTTCGCGGTGAACGCGCTGAATCTGATCGCATGCTGGCGGATCAGTTCCGCCGACCGTCTGCTGCTCACGCTGCCTCTCTTCCATGTCCATGGGCTCGGCAATGGCCTGCATTGCTGGCTGATCAGCGGCTGCCGCATGCGGCTGACCGAGCGTTTCGACCATGCCCGCGCCGCGGAATGGATGCTGGATTTCGAGCCGACGCTGTTTTTCGGCGTGCCGACGATGTATGTACGCCTGCTGGATGTGAAAGAGGACGATGCGCGGCGAATCGGCGAGCGCATGCGGCTTTTCGTTTCGGGCTCCGCGCCATTGCCGGCGCAGGTGCTCGAAGCGTTCCGCAACCGGTACGGACATACGATTCTCGAGCGTTACGGGATGAGCGAGACGCTCATGAACATCTCCAACCCCTACGTGGGTGAGCGGCGTCCGGGCAGCATCGGCCTTCCCCTGCCGGGGGTCTCGGTGCGCAATCTCGATCCTGACGGGAATCCGGTGAAGGATGGCGAGACCGGCGAGTTGTACGTGCGCGGGTCGAATGTGTTCTCCGGCTACTGGCGTCGCCCGGAGGCGACCGCGGCCGCTTTTCGCGATGGCTGGTTCCGGACCGGGGATCTTGCCATCCGCGCCGCCGACGGATACTACACCTTGCAGGGCCGGGCCGGCGATTTGATCCTGTCCGGAGGATTCAATATATACCCGCGGGAGATCGAAGAATTTCTGGCGGAACAAAGCGGCGTGGCGGAAGCCGCCGTGGCCGGAGTTCCCGATGCCCTGCGCGGAGAGGTCCCCGTGGCCTGGGTGGTCGCGCGCGGTGAAGTGGATTGCGGCGCGCTCGAATCCGCGTGCCGCCAGCACCTGGCATCGTTCAAAATCCCGCGGGCGTTTATCGTCGTGGACAAACTTCCGCGCACCGCTCTCGGGAAAATCCAGAAGCACCTCCTGCCGCCATGGGACCGGGCGCGGTGAACGGCGGTCTGCAACTGCTGATAACTCTCGCCGGGGTGACGCTCCTGTTCGGTTGCGCGCAAGCGAACGGCACGATGGAAGGGGGAGCGCGCCAGGCTCTGCGGCTGTGCAACGGGCGTGCCGCGCTGCTGCCCCCGCTGTACTTTCTGCTCGCCGCGCTACTCGCCATGGTGGGGCCCGGAGCCATTTTAAGCACCGCGCTGCTCGCGCCTTTCGCGATGACCACCGGCTATCGCGCCGGAGTGCCGCCCTTTCTGATCGCACTCATGGTGGCAAATGGCGCGAATGCGGGCAACATGTCGCCCTTCTCCACCGTGGGCGCAATCGTGAGCACGCTCATGACGCAGCAAGGGCTCGGCGGACACGAGTTTCGCGTGTGGTTTTTTCACGCCGCGGCTCACCTTGTTGTGGCCATTGCCGCATACCTCCTGTTCGGCGGGTTGCGGCTTTTCCGCGAAGGCGCATCGGAAGCGGTTCCGGCACCGCCGCGCATGCGGCGTCAGCACGTCATTACCCTAGCCATCACCGCTCTCTGGATCGCCGGCGTGGCTTTGCTTCGCTGGCCGCTCGGGTGGTCCGCCTTCGGAGCCGCCGCGCTCATCCTGCTGCTCCGGCTCGCTTCCTTGCGGGAGGCGGTTGTGCACATGCCGTGGAAGATTATCGCTCTGGTGGTCGGGGTCAGCACCGCTGTCGGACTCATCGATGAGGCCGGGGGCTTCGCCTGGTTTCAGGAACTATTCGCGCGGCTGGCGACTTCGGAATCGGTATATGCCGTAATCGCCTTCATTACGGGTGCAATCTCCGCGTATTCCAGCACTTCGGGAGTCGTCTTGCCCGCGTTTCTCCCCTTGGCTCCGGGGCTCGCGGCGCATCTCCCCGGCGTCGATCCGCTGGCGTTGTCGATCAGCATCGTGATCGGTTCCGCCCTGGTGGATGTGTCCCCTCTGTCGACGCTCGGCGCTCTTTGCATCGCGGCCGCCCCGGAAGGTTCCCACCGGACCGCTCTCTTTCGCAACCTGATGATCTGGGGCTTCGCCATGGCCTTCGTGGGCGCGGCCATCTGCTATTTCTGGGCGCCGTTCTTTTCCGTTTAACAGCTCGGGGATGCATCCGTAAGTGCCTGGGACGGACGTCGCGAGTACTTGCGCGCTTCAACGATGCGGATGCTCAATGAACGATAGTGGTGCCGTTTCCATCAGATACACGGGTCACGGCAGAAACGTGAACGCCTCCACTTCGGCCTTGGCGCTGCGGTGCGTCCGTTTCCGCAATCGCGATACCGCGATGCCGCGCGCTTCGCCATCCTCTTACCGTTCCTTCTGAATCACCGCCTTTACCTCGGCACTGCCGTTGGGGCCTACCGTGATTTCCGGAGCTTGCGAGCGGGCTTGCCACAGAGCGTGGATGCCTTCGGGCGAGTAATCCACTTCCGTTCGCGCGGCCACGGCGCGATACGTGCCCGGCGGGATGTTGCGCTCCCAGATGTGGGTGCCGTTCTGATCGGTCTGGCCGGTGAGAATCCGGTCCGCGAGGGCGCCTTCGCTGCCTGCTTCCATGGGAAGAAGGTGTACATAACTGTCGCCAGCCGGCTTGCCGTCTTCATCCACAACGCGCGCGGTAACGCTGCCCGCGTCGTGGGCGAGAAGGATGCGGATTTCCCGGCCGGCCGATTGCCCGCCAACGATGATCGGCAAATGCAGCGCGGAACTGTCCCCGTAGCGGATGTCTTTCACATACACACCGGGGGTGACCTGGTCCGGCGGAACGAAGAAGTCCACCCGATTCGGGGCTGGGTTTTTCAGCCGTACCGCTACCCCATAGGTGTCGGCAAGCACCGCCCCCAGTTCGCCCTGTCCGGGCACTTCGCTGCTTCCCTGCCGCTCTTCTCCCATGTAGTAAGCGCGGTAGAGCGCCTCCAGATTCACCGGCACCAGACCGGGTTGTGGATCCTTCGGCGG
>CAZXBZ010000251.1:0-5848 GCA_964639135.1 uncultured Solibacteraceae bacterium
CTGGAAATACGGCATGGCATCGGAGCGCCCGGCTATTCACGCGGAAAGAGACGGGCCGCTCCGCCCCTATCGGGGCAGCGCCGATGCCCGCTCGTTCAGCGCGGTGAATTCGGCATCGTCGAGTGTCGGCTTAATGCGGTCCAGATTATGGACCGCGCTGCGCGCGGGGCGCGATGCCTCCCCTTGCAGGCTGCGGCCGAGCATGCGCGTCGCCTCGGCGTCTTCCGGATCCACTTCCAGAACTTCGCGAAACCGTTCCGCCGCGTCTTCGTAGCGCTCAGCACTCCACAACTGCAAGCCGAGATTGAAACGGTAGTCGGCATCCTCGGGGTCTTCTCCCGCGAGTTTCACGAGATGCTCCAGCGCCTCGGGCTTGTTCTGCCGGGCGAGGGCCACCGCCAGATTGTTCTCAATCTCGGGCATCGGCAATACGGTGAGAAGTTCCCGAAATACCGTTTCCGCCTCGGGGTAGCGGCCCTGCCGCAACTCACACACGCCAAGCATGAACCGCGCCTCGCGGTACTGCGACGAATCGGGCGGCAGTTTCTGGAGCCAGTAGGCAGCCTGGCGGTGATTCTCCTTGATCCAGTAGAAAAGGCCGAGCTGGAAGATGGGCGGCGCGAAGCGTTCGTCAAGACGCGCGGCCTGGGTAAGGAAGCGATGCTGCGCCTCCTCGCTTTCGGCGGTAAGCCCCCGTATGTAGCTTTCCAATGCGTCCAGGCGAATCGCCGGATGCCGCGCAAGAAATTCTTCTTCCGTAACGGAAATTTGCGGCGCGATCGCCCGCAGCAGCAGGAAGCCCAGGCGAGTTTCGAGAACGCCCAGATCGCCCAGAACGCCTTCCACGCGGATCTCGCCCGCCTTGCGCCACTTTCTGACGTTCATCACGCGGATAGTCAACACGATTGGCGCCGACGCCAGCGGCTCCCGTTCCCTTACCTGGAACTCTCCGAAGACGGCGAACTCGGCATCGAGTTCCATGGCGACCTTCAGGTTGGTGGCAAGTGTTGTATTCGAGGAATCCCGAATACTCAGACTTCGGTAGGCCTTCAAGCGCTGTTCCCGGTCGAGAATATAGATTCCGTCGGCCGCCAGCAGCTCTGTAAGAACTTCGGGCACGCTCTCGCCGATCCACGCATACTTCGCTTGATCGGAGGAGGAGATCAGTGGCAGGACCACCACGGAACTGGCGGAAGCCGTCTCGGCCGGAACCAGCGCGAGGAAGAGCGCCAGTAAAAACACAAAAGTCCGGGTCACCTTGGGTATCGTAACAGACCGTCTTGACGGGAGAAAGCCGCGCGGCTGGCCGGCGGCCCCAATATCCATCGGGACTCTAATACCAGAACAATCGTTTGTAGAGCAGGCGGATCGCCCGATCAAGAGCCTCGGGAGCATCCCCGAACCGTTGAATCCAATACACTCTCGGGTCACGGCGAAACCACGTCCACTGGCGCTTGGCATAGCGCCGCGTGTCGCGCTGCATTTCGGCGAGCGCACCTTCCGGATCCATGCGGCGCTCAAGAACCGCCAGCGCTTGTTTATAGCCGATCGCCCCGAAGGGTTTGGCCGAGGGCGGCACGCCTTTCGCCAGGAGGCCGCGGACTTCATCGAGCAAGCCGCCCTCGAACATACGCCGCGAGCGCTCATCGAGCCGGGCGTAAAGGGCCGGCCTCGGGGGATCGAGCCCGATCTGGAGGATGCGAAGGTGCGCCGCCGCGGCACGAGGCCGCGCATGCACGCTGGAAAGCGCCTCGCGCTCGAGCAGCATCAACTCGATCGCGCGCACAAGCTTCTGGACGTCCGAGGCGTGAATGCGGAGGGCGGCGGCGGCATCCCATCTCGTCAAAATCGCATGGAGCCGCCCGGGCCGGCGCTCCTCGATCCGCCGCAGCCGCGCGCGGATGCCGGCATCCGCGCGCGGCCCCTCCACCAGACCGTCAACCAGCGCTTTCAGGTAAAAACCCGTACCGCCCGCAACCACGGGCAGCTTTCCGCGGTCTGCTATAGCAGAGATCGTCTCTCGGGCGCGCCGCGCGAATTCCCCGGCGCTAAACTCTTCGCCGGGCCCGGCGATATCGATCATGTGGTGCGGAATGGAGGCTTGTTCAAACCTGGACGGCTTTGCGGTGCCGATATCGAACCCGCGGTAGATCTGCAGGGAATCGCAGTTGACAATTTCTCCGTTGAGCTTGCCAGACAGCTCGAACGCAAGCCGGCTCTTGCCGGAGCCTGTCGGGCCGGCGACGGCGACGACGGGGGTAGGAGACAGCGATATTGGAGCCGTCACGCGCAAGCAATTCGGCGTCCTTGGAGCCGCCGCGGAGTGAAAAGCGCCGGGAGCGTGCCGGAGTGGCGCGCCAGGCGCAAAGGGGGCCGGAGAGCATGAACCGGCCCATTGGACCGGCCCAATCCCATTCTGGAAGGACGCAGGGAATATAATGTGGTCAACACCCGCTCTTGAAGATACCAACCCCGCTTCGAGCGTTGAAGTCGCAGGGCGCGGCAAGAGGCAACCGTTTTATTGGAGAGCTGGCTGTTGACCGTGGATCGCGGGCTGGCGGAACAAGGTTCCGCGAACCCAATTACGCATGCCGGAAAACCTGTAGGAATACATTCAGCTAAACTCATGGCCAACACGAACTCTTCCACGTTATCGACGTTTCGCCTCGCGCGCACCCTTTTGTGCTGCGCCGTGTTCTCTTGCGCCGCTCCGGGCCAGGCGCAAACCGGATCGCCACCGGCGCCCCATACGGAGGCTCCCGCCGCGGAACGCCAGGGAAATGCCTATTACAACTTCGCGATGGGGCATCTTTACTCGGAGCTCTATTCCGCGTTCGGCAATCGCAAGGAATTTCTCGACCAGGCAATCGATTATTACAGGGAAGCGCTGAAGCTGGACCCGGGCGCGGCATTCCTGAACGGGGAACTCAGCGAACTCTACATGAGAAGCGGCCGCATCGCGGAGGCCGTGACGGAAGCCGAGCGGCGTTTACGCGAGAACCCGAACGATCTCGATGCCCGGCGTATCCTGGGGCGGATCTATACGCGGCTGATCGGAGATCCAAACGCGCCCAGCGGCAACCGGCGCGGGGATGGCGTAAACGAGGAGATGCTCCGCAAGGCCATCGAACAGCACGAATTCCTCGTGAAGGCCGCCCCCTCCGACACGGATTCCCAGTTGCTTCTCGGCCGCCTCTACCGGCTCGACCGCCGGAACATAGACGCCGAGAGCGCCTTCAAGAAAGTTCTCGAGGTTGAATCGGATAACGAAGTAGCTCTCCGGGAACTGGCGCTGGTCTATTCCTCTCTCGGCGATACCAACAAGGCCATTGAGATGTATACACGGGTGAATTCACGCAATCCAACGCCGCGGACCCTGCTTGAACTCGCCAATGCCTACGAGCAGGTGCGTGATTTTGCCAACGCGGCCACGGTCTACAAGCGTGTGGTGGATCTGAACCCGGACGATGTGGAGATTCTGAAGCGCTACGGTCAGACGCTGCTTTTCGCGGACAAGCTCGACGACGCCCGCAAGGTATTCGAGACCGTGACGGCCAAGAAGCCGGACGACGTGGAAGGATTCCTCCGGCTCTCGCAAATTTACCGGCAGCAGGGAAACTTCGGCGCCGCGAGAAGCACCAACGAGAAGGCAAAGTCGCTGGCCCCGGATAATCTTGAAATTCTCTATAACGACGTAAATCTGCTCGATGCGGAAGGCCGCGTGGACGAAGCGATCGACAGGCTGAAAGCAATGATCGAGGAATCGTCGAAAGCCCGGTACACGGATACGGAGTTGAATGCCCGCAACGTATTGCTCGAACGCCTGGGCCTGATGGAACGGGCGACCGAACGCTACTCCGACGCCATCGCGACCTTCAACAAGCTCGCCGGGGGAGACCCGAACCAGGCCGGACGCGCCGAAGCGCAGATCGTTGAGACTTACCGCATGGCGAAGGATTTCGCCAAGGCCGAAGCCGTCGCCAATGAAGCGTACAAGAAATACCCGGAAGACCGCACGCTTGTCGTCGTCCGTGCTTCACTGCTTGCCGGTTTGGGCAAGAGCGACGAAGCGATCCGGGACATGAAGGCCTTCATGAAAGGCCATGAGGATCACCAGAACTACGTCACGCTCTCGCAGATTTACGAAAAAGCGAAAAAGTACCCCGAGATGGCGGAAGCCCTGCGTAAAGCCGAGGAACTGGCCGATGGCGACGACGAAGTTCAAACCGTGGTCTTTCTCCGCGGGGCCATGTACGAACGCCAGAAGGATTTCGCGGCGGCGGAAGCTGAATTCCGCAAGTTGCTCGTCAAAAATCCGGATAATGCATCCGCGCTAAACTACCTGGGCTACATGCTGGCGGATCGTAATATCCGGCTCGAGGAAGCCTTCGAGATGATCAAAAAGGCGGTGGATCTTGACCCCGGAAACGCGGCTTACCTCGACAGCCTGGGGTGGGTATACTTCCGCATGGGGAAATTGCACGAGGCCGAGCTGGCGCTAAAGCAAGCGCTTGCGCGCCTGTCCACGGATCCGACAGTCCACGATCATCTGGGCGATGTCTACTTCCAGCAAGGCGATCTGCGGCAAGCGGTGATCTCCTGGGACCTCGCCATGAAAGAGTGGAAGAACAACGCGCCAAGCGAACGAGACGAGGACCTGATTTCCGCGCTCTCCGCCAAGCTGGAAAAAGCCAAGGTGAGCCTTGCGCGGCAGACGGCCGAGCCCAACACGAATCCCTGATCCGGAATGGCGAACGGCCGCGCGCTGGGAGCATTGCCGGCGCGCGGCAAGGAATCCGCGTTAGCTGGCCCAGAGGGTCATTCTTCGATCACTTGCTCCACGACCCGCCCGAAGCGCGGCCGGTGGAGGCTTTTCCATTCGAGGCCGAAACGCTGCAGGTACTTGCGCAGGCGGTCCGCGTCGTTGATGCTTTTCTTCCGGGATCGGCTGCTCGCGAACAACCGGCGTCCCGCCTCCGACAAGCTCCGCGACCGCATGCAGATCCGAATCACTTCCATTAGTTGCGTCTTCTGGAAGAGATCCAACTGATACCGCAATTCGTCGGGGATCAGCCGCAGGATATCCTCCTCGCAGGCCTGCGCCGCCCACTCGTCGTGCAGCCGCTCAAACTCCTGCTTTACGAGTTCCGTGGTGATGCCGTCGTCCGGAGATTCGATGGCAAGTCTCGAAATGGAGCGGTGCAAATCTTCGAGGCTGTATTCCCAACTGGATTGTCCGGCCGTGGAAAGTTCGAGATATTTCCTCTTCGCCGAGCCGCGGAAGCGCAGCGGCGTGGAGAACTCCACGAACTGCTGCGTGATTTCGTCGTCGAGATACACGGCGAAATCTTCCATGCGATCGGCCAGGGG
Organism: uncultured Solibacteraceae bacterium; assembly: GCA_964639135.1. GTDB lineage: Bacteria > Acidobacteriota > Terriglobia > Bryobacterales > Bryobacteraceae > JACTMJ01. The sequence continues at coordinate 5,371 of CAZXBZ010000251.1, forward strand.
GAGCAGTACAAATTCCCAGGTGGTGAGCCGCTCGGCGAGCGGCGCAAAAAACCGGTGCTGCTGCGCGAGTTCATTCAGATTCGCCGACGTGGTGGCGATCAGTTGAAATTCGCAGGGAAGGCCCGGCATCTCGCGCGCCAGCGCGCCGAACTGAAGGGTCTCCTCGATCTCGATCTGGTCTTCGATGGGCAGATCTTCAATGTTGCGAAGAAGCAGGACGCCGGCATTCCCCGTCCCTGGCGTAACCGCGACCTTGGACGGCAATTCACCCGGCCCCAGGCTGGTGAAGGCCCGCAAAAGCTTGGAGAGATTCCCCGCCGGGAGCTGGCGGCAATCCGCCTCCACCAGCGGACCGTCCAAAAGGCTCCGTTCACGCTTCGTCTCGAAAAACCGGCGGGCAAGGGTAGCCTTCCCCACTCCGCGTCTTCCGGAAATCACCAGAGGCAGATTGCGGCGCGCAAGCACCGCCCGCATTCGC
>CAZXBZ010000252.1:0-5761 GCA_964639135.1 uncultured Solibacteraceae bacterium
GTGGCGGATCGCGAGGAGGTAATAGACAATGGGGTCCCGGTCACTGAGGTCGGCAATTACCAGCGGATCGTCCATCACCCGTTCGATGACGGCGGGAACGATCACATTCGGCTTGCCGAGATGATCCGGACGGACGGCCTCCGCGTAGCCGCAATCCTCGAGCACCGGGTTGATGATGTAGCGCAAGACCTGGTCTGAACGCCGCCGTGTATCGCTGCCCTCTTCTCCAAGCGGCGCGATCAGAAAGCACTGTTTCAATTCTTCCGTACCTGTTTTCGCCATCGAGATATAGTATCCGCGAAGAGGGCCATGCATTGCGAGGAGATAGCGGTTGCGGGGCGTGATGTTCGTTCGGTGGGGTCGCGCCCCGCGCTGCCCGCGTTCGCCGGAGAGCCCCAATTGTGAGCGGCTGCGCGCGTTATAAAGCGTTTCTGTCCACCGCTGGAGAATGCGGAGCGGGGAAACAGCCTTTCGCGAGCACGGCCGATCAGTTCCCCGCCCCAGGCGAAATCGGTGGCTGGATGGGGGCAGCCGGCTGAATCCTCGCCGGACTTCTCGATGTTGCGGCCGCGGGCCTCAAGGGCTCCTCGAAAACCCGTCTCATGATCGTTGTGACGTATTCCCGCGTCTCCTGATAATCCGGTACCCGTTGAAGGGCATCCACCGGGGCCTCGCCGGCGTTGTAGGCCGCAAGCGCCAGATCCGGGCGGCCTTTGTACTTCTCAAGCAGCCTCTTCATGAGCCGGACCCCGCCGTCGATGTTCTGCCGGGGGTCGTATGGGTCGCCGACTCCGAGCGATGCCGCCGTGGCGGCCGTCAGTTGCATCATGCCCATCGCGCCTTTTGGGGATACCGCGCAAGGGTTGAACCCGCTTTCCTTGCGCACCACTTCGCGAATGAGGTCGGCATTTACGCCCTCGCGGCGGGAACTGTCGCGGATATAGGCTTCCGCGATGGCGGCATCGAGAGGCTCGCAATCCTCGGGGGCCGCCACGGAGATGGCGCTTGAGGGAGCGAAACCGGTAACGGATGGCGCATCCGTAAACCAACTGGAGAGGAAGAATCCGTTCTGGCGGCGCGTGCGGCCCAGTTGCCGCTCAACGCTCGACATCTGACGGGCAAGGCCGCCGCCGGCTCGGGCGGGCTTGGGAATGGGCGGCTCCTCCTCTTCCGCCTCGCCGTCATCTTCGCTTTCCGCGGCTTCAGCGTCCGCGGCCGCGGGATGCGGCTCGGCGGGTTCCTCCGCAAGGGTGTTTTGTGCCGCTTCGCCGCGTTCCGCCGCGGGGCTCCGTGTCGCGGTTTCGGCTGACATTTGCCGCTTCAGGGAAGAACCAGCTAGCGCCGGCGGATCCGTCACCGATGGGGGCTTCGTGGCTGCCGGGGCTGGAGTGGCCGCCGGTGGCGGTTTCGGTGCGCTTGAAGACGGCTGAGCCCCGGCGAATGTCATGTTCCAGGCGGCGAACAGAGCAAGGCAGGGCAGCAGGCGGAGAAAGATTCGCCGCCACGGATGAACAATGCACCACACACAGCCTTTATCGGCGGTTCCCCCGCGGGGCATTAGACTCCATGCAAACCGGCGAATCTTGACCGGCTGTTCCGTCCGCCAAGGGGCAAGGCTCCGGCGACATGCCAAGTCCGCTATGTCATCCTGGGAAACATGGCTATTCCAACTTCAAAGACTCCCGCCACCCACCACGACGTCAAGCTGATTCTCCATCTCTACGAACTACGGAGAGAACAGCGGCTCCGCGCGGCGAGGGCCTGGTTCATCGCGCATTGCAAGGCCGCGACATTCGAGGACGCGATGCAACTGGCGCCTCCGGGCAGCGAGGAAAACGCTTCCCTGCGGATGGTATCCACGTACTGGGACATGGCCGCGTCGTTTGTCCGCTCCGGCGCCTTGAATGCGGACCTCTTCTATGAAAGCAATCGGGAATTGCTGGTGGTCTACGTACGCATCAAGCCGATTCTGCCCGCGATTCGCAAGGCGTTCGAAGACCCGTTCTATCTGCACTCGCTGGAGGAAGTGGGCGAACATTACGCCGCGTGGCTGAATCAGCGCGCCCCTGGAAGCTTCGAGGCTTTCGCGAAACGCGTCGGTTAATCCGCGAAAACCGGCCCGCCGGGGCGTGGCACGATACCATGGACGTGACCCCGTTGGAGATATGTCCATGCAGAAATTTCTTATTGCTATCCTTCTCTCGCTGGCGCTCTCGCTGAGCGCCGCCGAAATCGAACTTCCAGGCACAGCCTTTGAGCGAAACACCGTCGTTCCGGCGGTGTTTCGCACCCATCCCCAAGCCATCGGAAAGGGCGAACTATCCATTCGCTGGACCGACGCGCTCGGCAGAGTGGTGGAAGAACGCCGCCTTCCCGTCGAGCTGACCGACGAGACGGAGATCCGCTTCGATCTCGATCTGCGCCGCGCCGTCACCATGGCCAATACCGTGAGCGCCGAATTCCGTTTCGACGGAGTGAACCGCAAGGACGCGCCGGACCACCGCGTGGAGACCGCGAGCGTCAGCTTTGTCGCCAAGCCGCCCGAGCGCAAGTGGGAAGACTACAACATCATGATGTGGCAATCCCATAACGCCGAGAGGTTCTCCGTGCTCAAGCGCTTCGGCATCAACGCGGCCCAATACAGCGGCCGCGCCTCCGAACCGCCGCAAGCCATGCTCAAGAACAACGCGAGGTGGTACGCGGAAAACATCGCCACGGATTTCTACTCGGAATACCACCGCTACCGCGCTGACCGCATCCAGCAGTGGTCTTATTTGCAGGCCAAGGAGCTGTATCGCAAGAATCCGTCGAGCCTCGAACCATTCAAGCGGCATCCCAGCTTTTCGGACGCCTCCTGGAACAGGAAAATTCACGACCGCCTGGTGAAGGCAGCCGAAAAGTGGTCGCCCTACCGCCCGATCTTTTATGACTTGGGCGACGAAAGCGGCATCGCGGATCTCGCCGCTTATTGGGATTTCGATTTCTCCGATTTTTCTCTTGCCGAGATGCGGCTCTGGCTGCAGCAGCGCTATGGAACCCTGGCCGCTCTGAACCGACAGTGGGGAAGCTCGTTTGACGACTGGAATCTGGTAATTCCGGACACCACCGACAAGGCCATGGCGCGCACGGATAACAACTATTCCTCATGGTCCGACCAGAAGGAATGGATGGATATCTCCTTCGCGCGGGCACTCAAGATGGGGACCGACGCGGTTCGCTCGGTCGACCCGGACGCTTACGTCGGCATCGCGGGCGCGCAGATGCCGGGCTGGGGAGGCTATGACTACTGGCGCATCACGCAATCCGTGACAGCTCTCGAGCCCTACGATATCGGCAACAACATCGAGATTATTCGCTCGCTTAACCCGTCAATTCCCATCGTAACCACGTCGTTCGCGCGCGGAAACTGGGAAAAGCATCGTATCTGGTACGAATTGCTGCACGGCGCGCGCGGCCACATCATCTGGGACGACAAGAACGACGGTTTCGCCACCAGGGATGCCAAACCGGCCGAACGCGGTCTCGAAGTGGAGGGTTTTTACAACGAGATTCGTAACGGCCTCGGAGCGCTGCTGATCGCGAGCACGCGCCAGCACGACCCCATCGCCATCCATTATTCTCAGCCCAGCATGCGCACCGAGTGGATGCTGGCTCAGCGCCCGCACGGCACGGCCTGGGTGGACCGCACCTCGGCCAAGGAGCGCATGGATAGCGAGTTCCTGCGGCTGCGCGAATCGTGGGTAAAGCTCATCGAGGACCTCGGCCTGCAATACAATTTCGTCGCCTATGAGCAGATCGAGCGCGGCGAGCTCGCGAAGGGCGGCTACCGCGTGCTCGTTCTGCCCCGCTCCACCTCGCTCTCGGAAGACGAGGCGCGGGAGATTCGCGCCTTCCAGGCGGCGGGCGGCCTCGTGATCGCCGACGGAGTGCCCGGACGCTTCGACGCGCACAGCCGGCAGCTCGATCGTCCGCTGCTTGAGGGGATGCCGATGCTCTCCGTGAGCGCCCTGCCCTACTACCACGCGCGCGTGCTCGGCAAGGAAGGCGACTTGCATCGCAAAGCGCACGAGATCTTCAGCGGAGAGAAGATCAGCCCGCGCTTCCCCGTCACCGGCACGAACGGCCAGCCCGTGGCGGGCGTGGAGACGCATGTCTTCCGCAACGGGACGGCCAGCATCGTCGCGCTGCTCGGCAATCCGCAATTGCGCGTGAACGAGCTCGGCCCTCCGGAGTTCAAATCGAACGAGCGCTTCGAAAAGAGCCAGAAGGTGACCCTCGCTCTCCCGGCGGAAATGTACGTTTACGACATTCGCGCGGGCAAGGCCCTGGGCCGCCTGAAGCAACTCATCGTGAACCTCGGTCCATACGACCCGGCAATTTATGCCGTGCTGCCCGAAGCCGCCCCGGCGTTGCGGATAACCGCTCCCTCGAGCGCTTCCCGCGGCACGGTGGTGGATCTGGGGCTCTCCCTTGATGGCGCGGCGCCGGCGGCAAAACAGGTTTTTCACGTTGAGGTGAAGAACCCGGCGGGTGAGTTGCAATATGCCTATTCCGGCAATATCGTCGCCCCCGGCGGAGCCGCGTCGAAACAACTGGCTCTGGCGTTGAACGATCCGGCCGGCACATGGCGGATCCGCGTGAAAGACGTTCTGAGCGGCCAGGAGCGCACGCTCAGCCTCGAAGTGCGTTAACCCCCCGTCCAAGCCCTTCCCTCGCGCACCCACGGGACGCGCGAGGGAAGGTGGCTTCCCGCCGCTACGGCAGCGATTTCCAGCCAGGCAGCGAAACCGTGGTCCGGTAATTTGACTCGTTGTAATCCGGGTTCCGCACCGGCGCATAGATTCGATTGCCCGTGAACGGGCGATCCTGCGTGTAGATCCAGACCCGCTCGGTGTCCCAGACGATAATCTCGTCTCTCGGATCGCCGGTCAGGTCGGCTACGTGAAAGGCCAGATCCGGATGGCCATCGTCGGGGAACATCACTACCCGGCGAATTTCTCCATCAATCAGCCCGCCTTCGGTATGGTTCGCCGAAAGCATGGCGAATTCCTGCCCGTCGCCCCTCCAGTTCACTGGCAGCATCGGACTAGCGTGATGCACCGGCTCCGCCTGCTTGATGAGATTGCCGTCCGCGTCGAAAATACTGACAATCCCTGGATTTCTCCAAAAATTGATCGTCATCAGTTGCAGGCCGGGAATATCCATCCGGTATTTGCCGATACTGGGCGTTTGCGCGTGGCCGATGTGGGTGTGTTTCAAGAGCTTCCCGTCGATATCCCAGAGAAGGAACCCTTCGTCGGACCCGCAGGCATAGACGCGGGGCGCGGCACTTGGATCGCCGCTGAAGTTGCCGATCACGATGCCGTCGGCATGGTCGTTATAGTCCCGGTCGTGGGACCAAATCTGCTTGCCATCCGGATTCCAGATCGAGTAACCAATCGCAAACTCTTCCCGCCCGTCGCCATCGATATCGTACGGATAAGGGTAATGCCCGGTTTGCCCGGAGCCTTTCCAGAGCATGTTCAGGTCTTTGTCGTAAATCCAGAAGTTGTTGTAACGATCCTTCACCAGAATTTCCGAACGATACTTCGCTCCGGAGAGGTTCAGAAAGGCGATGGAATCCCCGGCATTCAGATCGTACGGCCGTTCACGAACCGATGGATCCACCTCCGGCATGAACACGCGCTTATTGAGTTCGCCCGTTTTGCCGTCGAGAATTTGCACCTGGAAGTCTCGAACCAGCACGATTTCGTTCTGGCCA
>CAZXBZ010000253.1:0-5747 GCA_964639135.1 uncultured Solibacteraceae bacterium
GATAGCGTCCGTCCGCGCCCAGCCGCAGCGGCGCGGGGCCGTCCATGGAGAGATGGTCCACGTTCGGGGCAAACACGTGCGGACAATTCAGCATCTGGTCGAAGGTGACAATCTGGCCGGTGTGCGCCGCCATTCGGCCCATACTGGCTACCATGCTGGCCTCGGCGCTGCGGCGAACTTCGTTGTAGGGCTTGTCGTTCCGGATGGCGTCCACGAGGTCGTCCCATTCAAACTGGTACGGACTGGTCTCCGGCTGGGGAAAGGCCCAGGCGAGATTCGGATCGGGCGCGAAGGGCAGTTGGTTTCGGTTATTGATCCAAGGGATCTTCTGGCCCTTGTAGATCCGCGTCATTCCCGGCGTATGGACCAGGGTGGAGATCACCGCCGAACCCTTTGAGCCGTGGGCGTAGCTGGCGAACTCATCCCGGCAGCCTTTCATGTTGCGCCCGTCAAAAAAGAGGCGGGTTCCGTCGGGATACACATACTGTACGGAATAGGTATCGAAGTTCTGGTCCAGGGAATCCCCGCGATAGTGCCGCCCGCCCATGGCGTGCGCCTCAACGGGCCAAGCGTTTTTCATCCAGCAGCACTCGTCGATCTGATGAATGTAGTAATCGCTGAAGACGCCGCCGCTCGCCCAGAGGAAGGCGTGGAAATGCCCGATCTGGTGGATCAGTTCGCTCACGCCCTCGGGCTTTGGCCCGCAAGTGCCGCCGCCCTGGCCCATGCGGTAGGCGCGCATTGCGATGATTTCGCCGATTTGCCCGTCCTGGATGCGCCGGTAAAGTTCCTGGCGCGCCCGGCAGTGGCGCACCATCAGCCCCACGCCGACTTTGAGATTCTTGCGCGAAGCCTCCTCGCCAAGCGCGATCATTTTCTTCGTGGTGGGACCGTCGACACTGATTGGTTTTTCCATGAACACGTTCAGGCCCTTGTCGATGGCATAGCGGAATTGCGGCCAGCGAAAGGCGGGCGGCGTGCCGAGGATCACGATGTCGCCGGGCTTTAGCGCATCCATGGCGTCGCGGTAGGCCTCGAAGCTCAGGAAGCGCCGCTCCGGGGGGACATCCACCTGGCTGGGAAACTGCGACTTCAGCTTGTCGTAATTCGCATTCAATTTGGCGGGCACGACGTCGGCCATGGCCACCAGCTTCAGATTGCCGTTGGTCACCGACAGCGCGTTGAGGGCCGCGCCGGTTCCTCGTCCGCCGCTGCCTACCAGCGCCAGCCGCAGCGTGTCGCTGCTGGCGGCATGCACTCGCGGCAGTGCGACTCCGGCAAGGGCCGAAAGGCCCAGGGCCGTACCGGTTTGGCTGAGCAGTTCCCGGCGGGAAGACGCCGGAATTTCCGTGGCGGCGAGCGGGTTAGCGGGTTTCATATCCCCAAAGCTTATACCACATTGCGGGCGCGCGGGGATGCCGTGCCGCGATGCCGCTGGAACGGCCGCCAGACTATTTGCGGACGTAGAGGAAGAGCGTATGGCTGCGGCCCTCGCCGTCGTCTTCAATGGTTTCGGTCTTCTCGGGCGTCCATCCCGAGAATTCGAAATCGTGGCAGACGATGCGCGTGCCGGGCTTCAACTGCTTTTCGAGGATCGGACGCATCTTGTCGTTCGAGGCCGGCAGAAGGTAAACCGTCACGACGGTCGCGGGGGAGTAATCCTGCGCCAGCATGTCCCCATGGATGATGGACGCCTTGTTTTCAAGCCTCTTTCGCTTGATGGTCATGCGGCTTTCGAGAACGAGGGGAGTATCATATTCCACGCCCACCGCCTTGGCTCCGAATTTCTCCGCCGCCATCACCACGATGCGGCCGTCGCCGCTGCCCAGGTCATAAACGGTGTCCGACGGCTTCACGGCGGCGAGCTTCAGCATCCGCTCCACGACGCTTCGCGGCGTGGGGAAATAGGGCGCCAGCTTTTCCGTGGCCGTCTGTTGAGCCGTCACCACACTGCCGGCGGCGCCCGACGCCACCGCGAACAGGATGGATCTTCTTGAGATGCGCATGCAGCTTCCTCCCCTGATGAGTTGATGGTCTCACGGATCCCGGAGATCCCGTGGATGCTCCGCGCCGGTGCATTCATGAGACGCGCGGTTACTCGTCCGGTTTCGCCGGACGCGGCGGCGCGAAGGATCCCGCTAGTAGGCGATGCGGATTGCCGCCGGGTTGGTCGCGGTTCCATTCGCGACGATCCGCAATTCCCCCATGCCCTCGTCCATCACCGCTGGTAACTCCGCTTCGACAAGATAAATACCCGCGTAGCCCGGCGCGAGCGTGGCGCTGATCACCGGAATGCGGAGGCCGTTCACGAAAGCCTCAACAGTGGCGAGAACCGCCGGCGGATTCTTGAGCGGCGCGGCCATGCCGGCCGGCCAATCCGGAGAGACCGCGCCCAGCCCGGCGAGCATCACCTGAAAACGGCTGCCCGGTGAGAGTGGGTTGTTCTCGTCCATGAAGAGCCCGTTTCCGGAATGGATCACGAATGGATTCCCATCCGGATTCAGGAAGATGGAAGGCTGCGCGGATCGCAGAGGAAGCGTAAGCGTTCGCGTCCCGCCGCCTTCGTTTTCAAGGGCCAGTTCCACGCGATTCGAAGTAATGCCGTAGGGAAGCTGCACTTGGGTGCCGCCAGGGCTCGTTCCCAGGAGCGCGGAGTCGACGCCGTTGGCGCGGAGCCGTCCGAATGGTTCTGAATGAATACTGAGAAGCGCTCCGGGCGCTGTAGCGCCGGGGCTGAGATCCGCGACGCTTCGCGCGATTGGTTCGAGCGGGAATCCGGGAGCCTCCATCGAGAATACTCCGCGATTTTCCGCGATGGCGAAAAGCACGGTTCCCGAGGGATCGAGCCGCAGATCCACGGCTCGCGCGGGTAAACCTCGCGGACGGAACACCGTGCCGCCCGCCGGGCGGCTCATGGAGCGAAAATCCACGTTGTAGCGATGTACCGTGTCATCGCTTACGAGAAAGAGCGCCTGTTGGGCAAACGCGGGGGCCGCGGCGTCCCATACGCCTGGGCCGAGGCCGGATGGTGTCCAGTCATCCCAAAAAACACCGCCGTTCAGGGTGCGCAGGAGCATGGCATGCCCTGAATCGGATTCCGCCACCGCCAGTGCCATTCGATCGTCGTTCGGGTTTGTGTAAAGCGCGCGTATGACCTTCAGCCCCGGCTGGGAATACCTCCTCCAGGTCTCCCCGCCGTCCGCGCTTGAGAGCAGCACGCCATCGTCACGGCCCGCATAGATGGATCGCTCGTGCGCATCCCACGCGGAGACGCGGATGCCGAGGTCTCGTACCGCCATTGGAATGCGCTCTTCGGCCGCGAGGGTGCCTGCATTGACGATCCTCCAGCCGTGGGCTGAACCGGGCGCCCACTCAAGAATCCGGTGGTCCCGCGTCTCCGCTTCAAAGCCTTGCGTGCCCTGGGGAAAGCGAAGGATTCTGATGGCGGGAAAATTGGGGAGCCCTTCGCTGACGTTTGACCAGGAAAGCCCTCCGTCACGGCTTCGCCAGACCCCGAGATCGCTCGCCACCAGCAGGTCATCGGGGTCGAGCGGATTCAGCGCTAAATCCCGAAGTGCATCGCCGAGGAGGGAGAGCCCCCGATACCGCGTAAGACCCGTCCAGTGTGCTCCGCCATCCTCCGAGCGATAGATCTGATCGCCGAGCGCGTAGGCGGTCAGAGGCGTGAGCGGATGCGCGAGAAAAATGCGCGCATCCGCCAAACGCCTTAACACCGGGGCGTTTTGTGGCCGATCCGGGACGGTGGCGTCCTTGGCGAATGCCCACTCTCCCTGTTCTCGCCACTTGTAAATCAAGCCGCTGGACAGCTCCACCACGGGGGAAGAGCCCTCGAACCAGACCCGCTCCACCGGGCCCGAGGCTTCCCCCCACGCACCGGCCAGAATTGTTGTGTTGCCGAAAGGAGTCCAGGCGTCCGGGTTCCCTTTTCCCGCAAGGCTTGTCTGCGCCAAAACGCACCAGGAAAGCCCCGCGAGGAGCAGGGTCATCGAGAAAACGCGGAGACCAGATGCGTGGTTCACTCGTTCCATTTTGGAATCGGCCGTGAAGCAGGCCCTCTCAAGCATTCTAAATCCATTCGTGGCAGGAAGTTGCGGAGATTTCCATAAGCCCTTCCATCGCGGCCGCCGAATTGTCCGCGAGCGCTTGTCGCCGAAGTGCCGCGGGGCGGCACTTTGTTCGATTCTTCACGGGCGTGCGCGCTAAACGCGAATCCGCCGCCACTGTTTCCCTACCTGCACCAACAGTTCGGAGGTATTCGGTGAATACTTTAGATCGGTCGTCTTTTCGCTATTGATTTCCACGGCGTTCGCCTTTAGCCGCCGTACGGCCTCGCTCACCGAAGGCGCCAGGCCGGTCTTGGCGAGCAGCTTATCGACGCGGATCACGCCATCGCTCATGACGCCTTCCGGCAGGGCGATCGTTTCGAGGTCCGAGGGCGCCTGCCCGTGCCGGACGACGCGGTTAAACTCGGCGGCCGCCGTTTCGGCTTCGGCCGCTCCGTGGAAATCGGCTACAATCCGGCGGGCCAGGGAGATCTTCGATTCCATCGGGTGTGTGTCCCCGGCTTCCACGCCGGCCCGCATCGCCGCGATCTCCGTTACGGTGGAATCCGTGAGCATTTCGTAATAGCGCCACATCAGAGTATCGCTGACCGACATCAACTTGCGGAACATCACGGGCGCGGATTCCGTGATGCCGACGTAATTGCCCAGCGATTTCGACATCTTCTGCACACCGTCCAGCCCCTCGAGCAGCGGCGTGGTGGCGACGATTTGCGGGGGCTGTCCGTAAGCCTTCTGAATTTCCCGGCCCACAAGCAAATTGAACTTCTGGTCTGTGCCGCCGAGTTCCATATCCGCCCGCAGCGCCACGGAATCGTAGCCCTGGGAAATGGGGTAGAGGAACTCGTGCAGCGAGATCGGGCTGCCCTCGCGGTAGCGCTTCGTGAAGTCGTCGCGCTCGAGCAGGCGGGCAACCGTGTAGTGAGAGCTGAGGCGCACCATCTGCTCGAAATTGAGAGGTTCCAGCCACTCGCTGTTGAAGCGGATCTCGGTTTTCCCCGGGTCGAGCAGTTTGAAAATCTGCCGCCGGTAGGTGTCGGCGTTGGCGGCAATCTGCTCTCGAGTCATCGGCGGGCGCGTCAGGTTGCGGCCCGAAGGGTCGCCGATCAGGCCGGTCATGTCTCCGATCAGGAAGATCGCCGTGTGCCCCAGGTCCTGGAAATGCTTCAGCTTACGGATGAGAACGGTGTGCCCCAGGTGCAGGTCCGGGGCCGTTGGGTCGAAGCCCGCCTTGATCCGCAGCGGCCGGCCTTCCTTGGCGGCGTCGATGAGCCGGGCCTTCAAATCCTCCACGCGAATGATTTCGGAGAACCCTTTCACGAGGTAGGCGATCTGTTCATCAATGGTCAACGAATGCACCTCTCTATTCTGGCATCGATGGGCGGAGGTCTTCCGGCGCGGCGGCTCCGACGGTGACGGCTCCGGCGAATCTAGACCAAGCCGGGCCGTTCTAATTGGTCGGGCGGGTAGAGGTTCGGTTCCTTATTGAGGTCTGGGCTGCCCGGCATCAGACAGCGATACTGCGCGTAGGTGTTTGCGTTCAGCACGTACTGGCCCGTACGAAGATTGAAGGCGATTGTCCAGCCGTTCCATCGATGGGTGCACACCGGGGGATCTGGACGCGGCCATGGGAGTCTTTTGCCTGGCTCAGCAGCTCAATAAGAG
>CAZXBZ010000254.1:0-5730 GCA_964639135.1 uncultured Solibacteraceae bacterium
GCGGATCTGGTGGATTCCCGCAAAGAGGGCCGGTGGATCTATTACCGGCTTTCCATGGAGTTCGCGACGGCTCCCGTGCGAGGAATTGTGGACGCATTGTGCACGCAATTGAGCACGGATCCGAAATGGAAGCGCGACCGGGCGGCCCTCGCCGAAATCCTGGCGATTGGCCCGGAGGAACTTTGCAGGCGGCAAGCGAAGGCCGGCGCCGGGGAGAACGAGCGGGTCGGCCGGGAATGTTGTGTTCCGGCTGCCCCAGGCGCTGGGAAGACCGGATAAGAGGTTATCATGACAAGCGAATCCATCAAGGACGTAGTGCGAGAGAAGTACGCCGAAGAGGCACGGCGGGTGCTGATTGGAAAGGACGCATCCTGTTGCGGCGAGCCGATAATCGTCGAGAATTCATTGACGGCGGACACGCCCTGTTGCGGAGAAACCGCCGCCAGCCAGCCGTCGCTGAAGCGGAACACGCCGTGCTGTGGCGACGGCCAATTGACGCGCTACGCGGATCCGATCACGCGGAACCTCTACGACGCGGTGACCCAGGCGGAACTGCCGGAGAAAGCGGTGCTGGCCTCGCTGGGCTGCGGCAATCCCACCGCTCTGGCGGAGTTGAAGGCGGGTGAAATCGTGCTGGATCTGGGGTCCGGAGGCGGTATCGACGTGCTGCTTTCGGCAAAGCGCGTGGGTCCAACCGGGAAGGCCTACGGCCTTGACATGACGGACGAGATGCTGGAACTGGCGCGAGAGAATCAGCGGCGGGATGGCGCCACGAACGTGGAGTTTCTCAAGGGAGACATCGAGCACATTCCGCTGCCCGATAACCATGTGGACGTGATTGTCTCTAATTGTGTAATCAACCTGGCCGCGGACAAGGACGCGGTGCTGCGCGAGGCATACCGCGTGCTCAAGCCGGGCGGACGTTTCGCGGTCGCCGATGTGGTGACTCGTGGAGAGATGCACGAAGAAATCCGCAAGCAGGTGATGCTCTGGGTGGGTTGTATTGCCGGAGCGCTGGAGATGGACGACTACGCGGCGAAGCTCCGCGCGGCGGGGTTCGAGGATGTTGCCCTGGAGCCGACCCGGGTCTATCGCGTGGACGATGCAAAGGCCTTCCTCGAAGAGAACGGTCTTGACGTGGAGGCCATGCGCAACGAGGTAGACGGACGATTCCTAAGCGCGTTTATCCGGGGAACGAAGCCGGCGTCCGCGCGGGCGGCTTCGCGGCCGTGATGAGCTCGCCGGTGGAATCGTCCGTGCGCCCGGAAGCCATTGCCGCGCTGGCGGAACCGGATAGCCAAGTGCAACGCGGAATCTCTAACCGGAAACCCGGCGGCCCGCGTTTCGAGCCGATGTGGGATGCTATTCTGAGAGCAGCATGCGCGGGCTCGGGCGCCTGATCGCCTTCCTCTTTCTTACCCTCGCCCTCGGTACCGGCGCCGTTTACTATTACCAACGCCAGAAAGCCGCGGCCAGCGCCGTGCCGGCCGCCGTGCCTCTGCCAGAAGGCGTCTCGGGGACGGCCGAACGCTGGCGCTGGACCCACAATGTGGACGGCAAGCCCATGGTGGAGATCTCCGCCCGCGAATACCGGATGATCCAGAGCCCTTCACGCGTTGAATTGGAGGATGTCGAGCTCAAGATCTTCGGCGGCGACCCCACGGCGTACGATCTGGTCAGGAGCAAGCGCGCCGATGTCGATACTCGCGCGAAGACGATGTATTCGGAAGGCGAAGTTGAGATCGTGATGCGCATTCCGAACGACGGCCGGGCCGCCCCCGAAAGGCCGATGACCATCCGTTCCTCCAAGGTCCACTTCGACACGGAAAGCGGCGGAGCCCGGACGGACGAGCGAACATTCTTTCAATTCGCCGAGGGCTTCGGAGAAGCCGTGGGCGCGATGTACAATCCTCGGGCGAAAGAGGTGACGCTCGAGCATGAAGCGCGTCTCACTTTTGCGAAGGAGGGCGCCGCGGCGTCCACAACCGTCCAGGCAAGCCGTGCGCTGTACCTGGAAACATATTCGAAAATAGAACTCACCGGACCCACTCGGATGGAGCGCCAGAATCTGGTAATGGATGCCGGGGACACCACGATTGAACTCCGGGACGGGGATATCCATCGCGTGGAGACCCGGAACCTCTCGGGCGTGGATCGCTTCCCGAATCGTGAACTGGCCTTCGGCGCGGCGTTCGCGGAGATGAAATACCGCGATGACGGATCGCTCGCCGAAATTTATGGGGACGGGAATGCCCGGCTCGACGCCATTACCCTTAGCTCGCGCAATGAGCTGCGCTCGGGCCGCATGAACCTGTATTTTCGCGAAGACGCCGCGGACCCCGAGCTGGAGAAGTCTTTCGCCCATGACGGCGCCATTCTGCGCTCATTGCCGCTAGGGAAGCATGCCGCCACTACCCCGCGGAGAGTGCTCGAGGCCGATGTGGTGGAGATGCGGATGCGGCCGGGCGGTGCGGAAGTCGAGCAACTGCTGACGCACAGCCCAGGGGTTCTTACATTTCTCGCGGCGAATCCCCGGCAGCGAGAGCGGAAGCTCTTCGCCGAACGGATGGTTGCAAATTATGGCGCGGGCAACTCCATTGAGCGTTTCGAGGCAACCAGGGCGAGAACGGAATCCCGGCCGCCGGCGGAGGCGGTCGTGGAAGCCCAGAAACGAAAGCTCCCGCCGCCGGCGATACTCAAGACGAGTTCGGATATCCTTGAGGCCGGGTTCGCCGCTGAAACAAGTGAGTTGCAGTGGATGAAGCAGACGGGCCATTTCGAGTTCACGGAGGGCGTCCGCCGCGGCAGGGCGGATACGGCGATGCTGCACCAGGCGGAGAAATACAACCAGCTTGAAGGCAATGCGCAGCTCTGGGATGCCTCCAGTTCCTTGCAAGCGGATCGGATTCGCACCACGGAGCCGGACGGAGATCTGGTGGCCGAAGGGCACGTAATCTCCACGCAAAAGCCGCAACCCCCGTCGCCCGATAAACGAAAATCCGACGCCCGGAAGCCGGAGGGACTAGGGCTGCCCGGAGGCAGCGCGACTCTGCAAGCCACCGCCGCGCAAATGTTGATGCGGAACGGAAATCAGTGGATTCGCTACGAGGGGGGCGCGAAGTTGTGGCAGGGAGCCAACCGGCTGCACGCGGCCGCCGTGGTGATCGACCGCGCCGCGGGGACCGTCGAGGGCGAGGGGAATGTCTATTCGCAAATCGAGGAGCGGGAGCGGACGCCCGCGAACGCGAAGCCGGAGCAGGGCATCGAGGGTGGCGTCCGCAAGCCCGTCGCGAAGCCCCGCCGGATCTACACCATGGTCAATGCCGCCCGCATGCGCTATCAGGAATCCGATAAACTGGCGCGGTACGAAGGCGGCGTCCGGATGCGGCGTGCGGATCTTTCGGTGGATTCGGAACAGATGCGGTTGCGTCTCAGGGAGACGGAGGATGGCGGAACGGAACTCGAACAGGCGTTTGCCGATGGCGGGGTCCGCATTCTCATCACGGAACCTGGAGATATTCGCCGGGGCGGAGGAGAGCACGCCGAGTATTCCCCCGCGGATGAGAAGATGGTTTTGCACGGTGGAGATACTTTCTTCGACGATCAGAAGAAAGGCGCCACGCGAGGCCGGCGGCTGACCTATTTCTCCGCCACCGACCGGCTAATCGTTGAAAGCGACGCCGGCGCGCCCGCCGTGAGTGTCATTCGTCGCGACTAGCCATGCAGCAACTTGAAGCCATTGAACTTTCGAAGACGTACCAGCGCCGCCGCGTGGTGAACGACCTCTCGATATCGATGGCGCGCGGCGAGGTGGTGGGGCTGCTTGGACCCAATGGGGCGGGGAAGACCACATCGTTCTATATGATCGTCGGGCTCGTGACGCCCGATTCCGGCGAGGTGCTGCTTGATGGCGAGCCCATTACCGATCTGCCCATGTATCAGCGGGCGCGGCGCGGCATCAGTTACCTTCCGCAGGAGCCATCGGTTTTTCGCAAGCTGACGGTGGAACAAAACCTGATGGCAATCCTCGAGACCCTGCCGCTGCGCCGGGACGAGCGAGTGAGCAAAATGGAGCGGCTTATCGAGCAAATGGGTCTGGAGCGTGTGCGCAAGAGCCGCGGTTACATGCTTTCCGGAGGCGAACGGCGGCGCGTTGAAATTGCCCGGTCGCTCGTGATCGATCCGCATTTTCTGCTGCTGGATGAACCCTTCTCCGGTATCGACCCTATTCAGGTCGCCGAACTGCAGGACATCATTTTCAGCCTGAAGCAGAGCGGTATTGGGATCCTCATCACGGATCACAATGTCGCCGTTACCCTTGCCGTTACCGACCGGGCCTATATCATCAACGAAGGACGTATCTTCCGCGCGGGCACGCCCGATGCCTTGGGGCGGGACCCCGAAGTGCGGCGCGTCTACCTGGGCGAGAATTTTTCCCTCGCGGGCGGCTGGCAAAGCACCGGGTAGGGGAAGTGCGGAGAAGGCCAGCTGGTGCCATGAAAAAGCCCCGCGGCATTTCGCCAAAACGGGGCTTTTCCTCCGGCCGCCATGGCTGGCCGGTCAAAATGGTGCGGAGAACAGGACTTGAACCTGCACGGGTCTCCCCACTAGCACCTCAAGCTAGCGCGTCTGCCAATTCCGCCATCTCCGCGAATCGAACAAAACGTCACCGCTTCACCGCCCGCACCGTTACCCACGATTCCGGGATATGTTGCCGATTCCCGAAATCGCGCCAGGACGGCGCGCGAAGCGCGACGCGACACAAACCAGTTTAGCCTGAGACCGCGAAGTTCCGCCACACGCCCGCGGAGATTTGTATGACGCAATCGTGATGCGTTCGCGAAATCTGCTCTTTCCAGTACCATTGGTTATGGATTTCTCAGGGTTCCTATTGGGCGCTCGACGTCCGGCACGATCGAGGCCGCGCACTCGTCCGCCAAGGCGGACGGTCCGATCCGTTGCCGTTTGACGCACTAGCTTTGTGACAACTTTACAGTACGCTTGATATTTCAGTAAGATATAGGGAATCTATACGATTAGTTATCCACATTTTAGTACTAAATATGTTTGCTATTTTATAAACCACGCTATTGATTTTCAATCCTCGATGCCTTATTGTGAAAGACGAATCATGAAAAAACGGGTGGTCATTGGGCTACTGGATCCGAACTTAGACGCGTCCAGAAAGCAGGATCGTTGGGGCACGTGGCGTCCAACGATATCAATTTCTCAACATCATGATTTTTCTATCGACCGATTCGACCTCATTCATGAGGAACAGGATGGAAGCCTCGCTGGCGGCATTGTCGAAGATTTACTCACCACAACTCCGGAAACGGATATTCGCTCCTGGGAGATGAATACCGCTACTCTCCAGGATTTCAGTTCATCCCTCAAGGCGCTAACGGATTTTGTCGCGAACTACCGTTTCTCGATCGACGCCGAGGAATACTACCTGCACGTCAGCAATCTTGCCGTGCCCGCGCAACTAGCTCTTGTGTTTCTTGCCAGCAAGGGGATTGCGCCGGCCCGCCTGATTCAGTCGCGGATGCCCGCAAACCCGGAGGATATTCTCGGAAGCTACGAGATTATCGATGTACGGCCGGGCGCGACCCTGGACCGGCTCGTGGGCGAATCCGCGACCTCCACTCTGATCGAGCGTTCCCTGAAGGGTGGCGTGGAGACGCGGAATCCTCACTTTAACGGCACCATCCGGCGAATGCGGGCGGT
>CAZXBZ010000255.1:0-5729 GCA_964639135.1 uncultured Solibacteraceae bacterium
TTCAAGGCCTCATTGAACGCATTGATGGCTTCGCAGCCGATCCTCACGACAAGTCAAGGCACAGCCACAGGTCACTGCTCGAGAAGCTACGAAAGAAGCTTGAAGCAGCGGTAAAGGATACCGGGAAAGGTGCCGCCAGTGTGGAAACCTCTTCCCCAGAGCCTTCGGAGGAGAGCAGCAGTGCTACCGTCTAGTCATTGCTCGTACAGAAAAGGGGAGCACGGCAATTCTTTCACAGCTTCCTGCCCCGCTCTCTGTTTTTCTTTTTCGGACCGGCGTCAGTGTTTTCCCGAGAGAATTCGTTCCGCTTCGGCGAGTGTGACCATGACCGTTAGCGGGTGGACAGGGGAAGGTATGAATCCGCAGCCTTCGTAGAAGCGTTTGGCCCGATCGGAAATCGCGTGGACCAGCATGGCCCGGATGCCCGCGATCTCCGCTGCCTGGAGGGTCCGCAGGACCGCATCGCGCAGCAGGCCGGTTCCCAACCCTTGCCCTTGAAACGAACGATCGACAGCCAGACGCCCGAGCACCATTACCGGAACGGGATCGGGCATGTTGCGTTTGACCCGGCCCGGCGCATCCTCGTGAGCCACGGCGCCAACGGACAAGCTGTAATAGCCCACAACTTTTTTTCCCGCGCATACGACGTAAGTCCGGGAAGCGCCACTTTGTTCGTTCCGCGCGGCGCGGCGGCGTAGCCAATCGTCGAGCACGGGCTCGCCCGAATCGAACTCCGTAAGATCGTGCTTGTCCGAGAGCTTCCCAGGTTCGCTGATATGGATCCGGCTCATCGATACCGCGGAGCTTCCTCTATTCGCCGAGCATTCTCTATCCCAAGGGGCTTTATCTATCCCAAGGGGCCTTGGTTTCGAGCAGCCGCCGGAGCTTGGGGTTGTCCTTCGGCGGTTTGTCGAGCATCGCCGTGAATTTCTCGAACGCATCGGCGGAAAGCACAAAGTAGCGCTGGCCGAGCAGCACGGCTTCCGCCTCCCGGCAGGCCGTATCCAGCATGAACTCCGACCGGCTGCGGCCCAACGCCTCCGCGGCCCGGTCGATCAGCGCCTTCTGCCGGCGGCTGGCCCGGATGTTGATGGTTTCGCCGCGAGCCCTGACATTTTCGGTTTGCCCATCCGCCATGTGCCGGTCTCCTGTGTATACACATTCACAGTACATTCACGTGCGTACATTGTCAATACAGTATCCAATTCCCCGCTCCGCTGGGGTTGCTTCCCTTGGACATGCATGAACGAGCCCGCAAAGCGTAACGCCCATTCCTGGCTCTCGGCGGAGCGGCCGGAGGGAAGAACCGCGCTCCGAGCGTATCCACGGCGAGGATTGTCTTCGGCAACCCCAGGCTTTCCGCCGCGCTCCGGGCCGGCGGGCGGATACCGGCCCTTATGGTACATTGGGCCAGAACATCGGTTTGGCGGAGGACGGAAGAGTTCCTTGCCAGAGCGACGCGAAAGGGGAACTTGCCGCGATGGACCGCAGGACGATGCTTTCAATGGGTTTCGCCTCCCTGGCCGGGATGGGCATGGCGAAGCGCGCCGCCGCGGACAAGGGGGTCCCCCCGATACGCCGCATCGAAGTCATCCCGCTGAAGTATCCGGTGACCCACTATTTCCGCTTCTTCGCGAAGCCGGAACGCCCCACCATGCTGGTGAAGATTACCCTCGAAGACGGCACCGCCGGCTGGGGCCAAAGCGTGCCGAGCCCGTCCTGGAGTTACGAAACGCCGGAATCCGTGCTCTCGAACATCCGGGACTACCTGGCCCCTGTCCTCATCGGCGCCAACCCGCTCGATATCCAGGGCGCGCACCAGAAGATGAACCGCGCGCTGGCGCCCTCGTTCTCCACCGGAGCGCCTATCGCGAAGGCGGGCGTGGACCTCGCTCTGTTCGACCTCGCGGGCAAGCTCGCCGGAAGAAGCCTTCCAGAAATGTGGGGGCGGCGGCCTCTTGACGCCATTCCCCTGAGCTGGACCGTGAACGTGCGCGAACTCAGCGAGATCGAACCGCTCGTTTCCGAAGGCAAGGCTCTCGGCTACAAGCACTTCAACCTGAAGGTCGCGCCGGACCCCAAATTCGACATTGAGCTGGCCCGCACCGTGCGCAAACTTGCGCCGGATTGCTTTCTCTGGGCGGATGCCAACGGCGGCTATGACCCCGCCACGGCGCTCGCGGTGACGCCGAAGCTGGCCGATGTGGGCGTGGATGTGCTGGAGCAGCCGGTGGCCTCGAACCGGCTGAGCGCCTTTCGCGATTTGAAGCGGCAGGGCGCGCTGCCCATTCTGATGGACGAAGGCATCGTCTCCGCGGCCGAACTTGTGGAATTCATCCGCCTCGGGTTGCTCGACGGCGTGGCGATGAAGCCCGCCCGCACGGCCGGTTTGTGGGATGCGCGCAAGCAGGTGGAGATTCTCGAGGACGCCGGGCTGCTCTTCCTCGGCAGCGGCCTGACCGATCCGGACGTCTCTCTCGCCGCGTCGCTTCAGCTTTTCGCGGCCTACGGGCTGAAATTCCCCGCCGCGCTCAACGGAAAGCAATTCCTCAAGGGCAGCGCGCTGAAAACGCCGATCGAGATCAAGGACGGCGCGGCCGTCGTCCCCGCGGGGCCCGGGCTCGGCGTTGAAGTGGACGAGAGCAAGATCAGGGACGGAGTGGCCACCGGCGAATGAATCGGAGATCTTTCAGCGCCGTGCTCGCGGGAGGCTTCATGGCCGCGGCGGCCGCCCAGGAAGCCCGCGGATTCCGGTGGGAGGAAACGCCCGGAGGAAAACTGCGCCTGATCGAGGACGGCCGGCACGTTCTTGATTACAACTACGGTCCGCAACTGAAGCCAGGGGTTGCCGAGGACCGGCGCCGCGAGGGATATATCTACCCGCTCCATACTCCGGCGGGTGTAAGTCCGCTCGATGATTTCCCCGAGGATCATCCTCACCATCGCGGGCTGTTCTGGGCCTGGATGTCCATCACGCACGATGGCAAGACCTACGACATCTGGACCCTTAAGCCGGGGATCGAGCATCGCTTTCATCAGTTCCCGCATCGCGGGGTTTCCGGGGATTCCGGCTCGCTTGTGGTTGAAAACGGCTGGTATGCGGGCGGGCGTCTGATTGTGCGGGAGACGGTGAAGATCACGGCCCATCGCGCCGCGGGCAATGAGCGCAACGTAGACCTCGCGCTCACGCTCGAAGCGACCGATGGCAACGTGATCCTCGCGGGTTCGCCCGAAGACGGCAAGGGTTACGGCGGCTTGAGCCTGCGTTTCGCTCCCCGAACCGACACCCGCATCCTCACGCCCGAGGGCATTGTCACGGCGAACGAAAACGAAGTTCCGCACGCCTGGGCGGCGCTCGAGGCTATATACAACGGCGAGCGGGCCAGCATCCGCGTCATCTCGAACCCCGCGAATACAGGCCATCCTCCCGGCTGGTGCCTTCGGCCCTACGGATTCGTCGGAGCCAATTTCCCTGGGTTCAAATCCCGCACTCTCACTCCCGGCAACCCCCTCGTGCTCGAATATCGCGTGTCGGCCCGCGACGGCGCGCTTCCGTAAACCCGGACCGGTTCGGGCGGCGGAAAGCGCCCGGCTGCTAAAATAGAATTCTTCCCGCTTTCTTTCGAAAAATTCCAAACCCTGATTGAGGAGAGTCCTTCCGAATGATTTCCGCGAACAACCTGCGTCCAGGCATGGTGATTATCTTCAAGAACGATCTGCACTCGGTGTTCTCCGTCGTACACCGCACACCGGGAAACCTGCGCGCCTTCGTCCAGGCAAAGCTTCGTAATTTGCGCAACGGCGCGATGTTCGAGCATCGCTTCTCTTCGAACGACCAGGTGGATCGCGCCGTTCTCGAACAGCACGAGATGGAGTATCTCTACGACGACGGCGGCAACACCTTCACCTTTATGAACAGCGAGACCTTCGAGCAGGTCGAGCTCTCGAAGGACGACCTTGGCGACAACGTGAACTTCCTGATCCCGAACATCAAGGTGACCGTGGAGTTTCACGAGGGCAAGCCGATCAGCGTTGAAATGCCGCAGAACGTAGTGATGACGGTGGTCGAGACGGAGCCCGGCATCAAAAGCGCCACGGCCTCGAGCGTGCAAAAGCCGGCCAAAATGGAAACCGGACTGGTCGTGCAGGTGCCGCCGTTCATCAACGAAGGCGACAAGATCATTGTGAATACGAGCGAACAGACCTACGTTTCGCGGGCCTAGAACGCGGCTAACGCTGGAGAATCCATTCGCGCGGCAGGCCGCGCAGTGCGTCGCGTAGTTCCTCCTCTTCACCGGAAAACACCGTGCGAAGGTCGAATAGCAGCGTATCTTTCTCGATCCGGCAAATCACGGGGGTTTGACACGCGGCATTCGCTTCGGGTTGCCGCAGGAGCGCGGCGGCGCGTTCCGGGCGCGTGCAGGGCAGAGCCAGCAGCACGGTTTCGAGGCTCTGGCCCGGCGTGGACCCGCCGCCGATAACGGACCGGCCGGCCCGCACCAGAAGCTCCGGTATGCCGGCGGAATCCGCCAGCGCCCGCGCACGCTTTTCGATGGCCTCGGCCGGCAGGAAGATCATCGCGAGCGCGGGGATTTCATCGCGGCGGCCAAGGTAGAGAGCGCGCAGGGTTCTTTCCATGGCCTCGAGAATCAGCTTGCCAGCCCGGAAAGCGCGGTACATCGGATGACGGCGCACCCGGATGATCAGATCTGGACGGCCGGCGACGATTCCCGCTTGCGGACCGCCAAGAAGCTTATCGCCGCTGAAGCTGACGATCGACGCGCCGCTGGCCAGGCTCTCCGGCACGAGCGGCTCTTCGACACCGGCATCGCTCAGGTCCGCCAGATTGCCGCTCCCCAGATCGTCGTAGACGGGCACCCCGTGCATCCGGGCCAGTTCACAGATTTCCCGCAGCGCCGGCCGGCCGGTGTGACCCTCCATCCGGAAATTTCCCGGATTTACACGAACGATCAGCGCCGTTTTCTCGTTGATGGCTTCCGCGTAATCGCGCAGGCGCGTGCGGTTGGTGGCACCCACCTCCCGCAGCGTCACGCCGGCTTCCGCCATGATCGACGGAATCCGAAAACTCTCGCCGATTTCAACCAGCTCGCCCCGTGAGACGATCGCCTCGCGGCCCGCCGCGAGCGCGCGCAGGATCAGGTAGGTCGCGGCCGCGTTGTTGTTCAGCACGATCGACGCCGTCCCAAGCAGCTTCTCGAGCAACCCGGCCACGTGGACGTCGCGCCTGCCCCGCACGCCCTGAGCCAGGTCGAACTCCAAATTGCTGTAACCCGGAATCTCGCTTTGGAGGCTCAGGGGAGCCCGGCCGAGATTGGTGTGCAACACCACGCCGGTGGCGTTGATCACCCGCCGCAGGGACGGCTGTTCGAGCGCGGCGAATCTTTGCCCGAGCGCCGCCAGAAACTCTCCCTCGGGAAGCGTGTCGTTCTCGCGAATATGCTCGCGCCATTCCTCCTGCAGGCTCCGAATCTCCGCCGTCAGCACCGCGCGCGGGTACCGGCCCGCCAGCGCGGACGCCTCTTCGAGCACTTGATCCACGGAGGGAATGAGCCGGAATAAGTTCTCTAATTGAGAGAGTGGCATGAGAGTGCGGGAAACCTCATTCTCTCTCGAAACGAGCGCGGACGGGGCGCTCCCGCCCGGCGGCGACTGGTTCAGCGCGAAGCCGCGCGCCGGAGCCGGTCCCAAACCGCCTCCCACTCCGCGCC
>CAZXBZ010000256.1:0-5697 GCA_964639135.1 uncultured Solibacteraceae bacterium
AGGCCGCGAGGCTGGCGCCCGCCCCAACGCCGCCGCCCTCCTTGAACGGCGGCGGAGTGCGTCCAAAACCGCCCGAACGGAAATTGGGCAGGATGTTCACCACCCCATCCACCGGCGCGTAAAGTCTCATCCGCCCCAGATACTCCCTGGTGCGCTCCACGTCGCGCAACGCCTTGGTCTTGCTTTGTTCCACACGCCGCAGGTCGGCGTTTTGAGAGGCTTTGGCCGATTCAATAACCGTCTCCACACCCTTCTGCTCCCCCTCGGAAACAGTGACGTCGATGCGGTTCTTGGCTCCCTCGATCTCCGAGACAATCTCCGCCTTGCTTGCCTCCAGCTTCGCCCTCTCCACGTTGTATTCCGCCTGCATCAACTGCAGTTCGTTCGCCTCGGTTTGAATCCGCTGCGTCGCCTTCAACTGCACAATCTCGCTATCCACCGTTCGAGCTTCGGTGGCCCGCGTCAGCATCAACTGCTCCAGGTTGGCGGCATCCAGTTCCACCACCACGTCACCCTTGCGCACCATCTGCCCGGCCGGCGTAAGACGCACAATCGCCGGGCTTGGAACGCGGCCGACACTGAGGATCGCCGACCGGGTGCTCTTGATATCGCCCGTGTTCTTGACGCTGATGAGGAATTCGCCCCGCCGGACCCTCGCGGTCTTTACCTCCACCGTGTCGGGCCGCGTAAAATACCAAGCGGCATAAGCGCCGCCCAGCAGCACAAGAATGCCAACCACCGTGAACAATCGCATCAGGATGGTGCGGCCGCCGTCGGGCTTCTTCGATTTTTTCGTTTTCGATTCGGATGCCATGATATCGCCATACGGCCGGACACACCCTTCCCACACGCGGGTAGAAGGGCGGATAAACGGTCGCTTCGTTTGTTAAGACGCACTAGGGATGACAGAAGTTATCTTACGCCGGAAATTCCTTCCCGAGCGGCGGAATGGAGCGGAAAAGCCCGTGAAATCAATTAGGTGCGAATGGCTCGCCCGGGGATTCGAAAAATACGAAGCCGATCCGCGGCGTCTCTGGGGAAGACCGCCGCTCCTGATCGTACCAAGGGAACCGCGGGGGAAGACCGTGAATCGGGCCTCCCCGCGATGCGCGGCGCCGCCTGTTCGCGGGGTATTTCCGCGAGGGGGAGAGCGCGGTGGCCCGCCCCCGTTTTGCCGCGGGTTTCGCTAGAAATTTACGATCGATGCGAACGATTCGGCTTCGAGGCTTGCGCCGCCCACGAGGCCCCCGTCGATATCCTCCACCGCCATCAGTTCCTTGACGTTGTTCGGTTTTACGCTGCCGCCATAGAGAATTCGCACGGCCGCCGCCCCTGCGCCAAACTTCTCCCTGGCCAGCCCCCGGATCGCCTTGTGCGCTTCGCCCGCGATCTCCGGCGTCGCGGTCTTCCCGGTGCCGATCGCCCATACCGGCTCGTAGGCGATCACGATCCGGGCGAATTGCTCCGCGCTCAGCCCGGCGATTCCGCCGCCAAACTGCGTGGCCAGCACTTCGTTGGTGCGTCCGGCCTCGCGTTCTTCAAGCAACTCGCCCACGCAGACAATCGGCGTGAGTCCGGCCTCGAGCGCGGCCACGGTCCGCTTCAGCACGGTGGCGTCGGTCTCACGGAAATACTGCCGCCGCTCGCTATGGCCGATAACGACGTGGCTGCAGCCCGCGGCTTTCAGCATCGGCCCGGAAATTTCGCCCGTATACGCGCCTTCCTTCTCCCAATAAAGGTTTTGTCCCCCGATGCGCACATTGGTTCCGGCCGTGGCGGCGGCGGCGGCGGCAAGATCGATAAACGGCGCATTGATGACGATCTCGCGTCCGCTTGTTCCCGCCACCAGCGGGATGAACTTCTCAAAGAATGCCGTCGTTTCCGCCGGCGTCTTGTACATTTTCCAGTTCCCGGCCATGAAAGGTGTTCTCACGTAATTGCCTCCAAAAAGCTTTTCCCATGGGGAATTTGAGTGTCAAAATTTTCAGCGACGGTCTGCCCGATGTCGGCGAGCGTCTCGCGGGTGCCCAGACTCGCGCCTCGCCGGACTCCGCGGTGATAGCAGAGCAGAGGAGTGTATTCCCGGCTGTGGTCCGTCGATGGCGTCGTCGGGTCGCAGCCGTGATCCGCGCAAAAAATCAGCAGGTCGCCGTTACGCATGGCTTCCATTGCCGCGGGCAGCCAGGCGTCCACCGCCTCAAGCGCCTTCGCGTACCCCGCGACATCGTTCCGATGGCCGTAAAGCATGTCGAAATCGACGAAGTTCGCGAAGACGAAGCCATCCGCGGCTTCCCGCATCGCGTCGAGCACGCGCTCCATCCCCTCCGCGTTCGATCTGGTCTTCACCCGCGTCGTGACTCCCCGGCCCAGGAAGATATCGGCGATCTTGCCGATACTGTGTACGGCCACGCCTCGCTCGTGAAGCCGGTCGAGCAGCATGCCCTCCGGCGGAGGAACGGCGTAATCGCGGCGATTGGCCGTCCGCGTGAAAGCGCCCGGCACACCAGTGAACGGGCGTGCGATCACGCGGCCCGCCTCGTGTTCCCCCCGCAGGATGCCCCGCGCAATTTCGCAAATTCGGTGAAGCTCTTCCGCGGGCACAATGGATTCATGCGCGGCGATCTGAAAGACGCTGTCGGCCGAAGTGTAGACAATCAGCTTCCCCGTGCGCAGATGTTCCTCGCCCAGAAGCTGGATAATTTCCGTCCCCGACGCCGCGACGTTCCCAATGACGCCCCGGCCCGCGCGGCGGCTGAACTCGCCGATAATCTCCGCCGGAAATCCATTCGGGTACGTGGGGAACAGCCTTTCGAGCCGGATGCCGGCCATCTCCCAATGCCCCGTCGTTGTATCTTTCCCAGGGTTCGCGAGAGCGCACCGGCCAAAATAGCCCAACGGAGCCTCCGGCGCCCGCAAGCCGGCCAGCGGACGGATGTTCGCCAAGCCTAGTTCCTCGAAATGCGGCAAACACAGGGGATAGGCCCTGGCGATATTGCCAAGCGTATCGCTGCCCGCATCGCCGTATTCGGCCGCGTCGGGCATCGCGCCGATCCCCACGCTATCGAGCACCACCACGAAGATGCGGCTAAAAGACATCGAAGTCTCTATTGTTCCACACCCGTGTATCCGATCCCGCTTGAACTCCCGGACGGCCCGGCCTTTCCGAAAGCCAGGCCGTGCCGCGGAGAAACGTCCCGGCGAATCGAGACGCTTCCCACGCAATTCCGGCAAAAAATTTTGCCACCCGATTCGTGGGTCTGTCATCATTGGTATTGTTGATAAGTCATTCCCGATTACAGCCGAGGATCCCGTGCCTTCCAAAAATCAACTGTCGTCCGCTCTCCTGCTTGCGGTATTTCTCCTTGCATTCCTCGATCCCCGGGCGCTGGCGCAACCGGCAACCGGAAGCATCCAAGGCCAGGTGGTCCTGGCGGGGTCCCAGGACCCGATTCATGAGGCACTCGTGACATCGCCTCAGCTCCGCCGCGTCTTCACCACCGACGAGAAGGGCGGCTTCACCATCGACAATCTGACACCGGGCAAGTACGACCTGATAGCGCACCTCGGCCAGCTTTCCGACGCGCGGCAAACGGTCGCCGTGGAGGCTGGGAAGACCGTTTCCGTCCAGTTTGAACTGGGAATCCGCGCCGTGAGAGAGCACATCAACGTGACGGCTACCGGCAGCCAGGCCACCGCCCGCGAATCGCTCCAAATGGTCGCCTCCGTGGAATCCACCGAGCTGATCACCCGCATGGCTCCTTCCCTCGGCGGAGCCCTCGACGAAGTGCCAGGGGTCACTCGCCGGAGCTTCGGCCCCGGTAATGAGCGGCCCGTGATTCGCGGCTTCGACGGAGACCGCGTGCTGGTGCTTCAGGATGGCATTCGAACCGGATCCATGTCGTCGAGCGCTGGAGACCACGGCGAGCCGGTCAACGTCGCCAGTGCGGAGCGGGTGGAAATCATTCGCGGCCCCGCCACCCTCCTCTACGGCAGCAATGCCATCGGCGGCGTCGTGAACGTGATTGGTTATGGCAACCATCTCCACGCGCATCAGCATCAGACGCTCAGTGGAAACCTGGCCGCCGCCGGCGGATCCGCGAATGGGTTGTTCGGCGGCAGCGGAGGCTTCGAATACGGCCACAAGGGCTGGCTGCTCTGGGGCGGGGGCGGAGGCCAGCGCACCAGCGACTACCAAACGCCGGTGGGAAGAATCCTGAATTCCGCCTCGGATTCCCGCAATGCCTACGGCGGCTTCGGCCATTACAGCGACAAAACCTATTTCAATCTCGAATACACGCTCGGCGAGGGGGATTACGGCGTTCCCTTCGCGGGCGAATTCCACGGCCATGTCCACGCTGAAGAGCACCCGGACGAAAGCCATGACGACGAAGCCGAGAAGATCGCCATCGGATGGCGCCGGCACAATCTTCGCGGGGAGTGGGGCCTCACGCACCTCCCCCGCTTCGTCGAGAACTTCACGCTCGTCCTCAACCACTCCGATTGGAACCACCGCGAGATGGAAAGCGGACTCACGAGCACGGAGTTCTTCAACAAGCAAACCATTTACCGCGGCGCCTTCGACCAGAAACGCGGCGGGCCTCTCTCCGGAACCTTCGGCTTCTGGGGAATGCACCGCGATTTTAAGGCCGTGGGAGAAGAAGCGCTGGCGCCCCCAACCGGCCAGAATGCATTTGCCTTATTCGCGCTCGAAGATCTGGATCTCGATCACGCGAAGCTGCAATTTGGCGGCCGGATCGAAAGAAACGCCTATACGCCCGCCGGGCTGCGCGATCGCAATTTCACCGCCTTTTCCGGCTCGGCCGGCATTGCCCTCCCCTTGCCCGCGCAGTTCCTGTTCACCACCAACTTCAGCCACGCCTCCCGAGCCCCTGGCCTCGAAGAGTTATATAACGACGGTCCGCACGTGGGGAATCTCACCTATGAATTGGGCAACCCCGCTCTGAACGTGGAGCGCGCCAACGGCATGGAAGCCTCCCTCCGCAAATTGTCCGAGAGCTTTCACCTGGAAGCGAATCTTTTCCTCTACCACTTCTCGAATTTCATCTTCCTTGCCCCAACGGGGGAGCGGGAAGCCGGCCTGCCGGTTGCCGAGTATCTGCAAGGGAATGCGCGTTTTTGGGGCTTCGATGGGCGCTTGGATTTCGAAACGGTTCGGGACCTTTGGATAAAAATCGGTTTCGACGCCGTGAACGCCACGCTTACGGATCTCGATAGCGGCCTTCCCCGGATACCTCCCATGCGAACCCGTGTCGCCGTTGAGTACCGCCCGGGGAGATTCACTTTCGCGCCGGAACTCTCAATGGGGAGCCGTCAGAGCCATACCTACTTTGAAGAGACGCCCACCGCGGGCTACGTGGTGGCCAATTTTCGTGCCTCCTACGCCATCGCCACCTCGCACAACACCCACATCTTCTCGGTGGATGCCTTCAATCTCGGAAACACTCTTTGGCGCAACCACCTCTCGTTTATCAAGGACCTCGCGCCCGAGATGGGGAGGGGCATCCGCTTCGGCTACACGCTCCGGTTCTTCTAACCGGATCGGTTGAACCGCACAAATGGCAAACGGGGAGCCAGCCGGCTCCCCGTCTTGTTTCGTAAAAACACCCGCCGTGCTTACAGGCCGTTTGGGCCAGGCGCTGGCACATTCACGGGCGGCCCCGCGGGCTGTCCCTGCTT
>CAZXBZ010000257.1:0-5671 GCA_964639135.1 uncultured Solibacteraceae bacterium
AGTTGAACTCCGTGGACGTCATGATGGTGGCGTCGGGCCGGAACGTCACCTTCGTGCCGGTCTTTTTCCCGGCCTTGCCCGTCACCTTCAGCGGATAGAGCGGGATCCCCTTGGAATACTCCTGTTCATGCGCGTAACCGTTACGCCAGATCTCCAGCGTGAGCGACTCCGAGAGCGCATTCACGCAGCTCACGCCCACGCCGTGCAATCCGCCTGAAACCTTGTAGCTGTTCGTATCGAATTTTCCGCCGGCGTGCAGCTTCGTCATCACGATTTCCGCCGCCGAAACACCGAATTCCTCTTTAACGTCCACGGGGATTCCGCGGCCGTTGTCCGTGACCGTCAGGGAGTTGTCGATATGAATCTCCACGCTGATCTCGGACGCATATCCGCCCAGCACCTCGTCCACGGAGTTATCCACCACCTCATAAACGAGATGATGCAGCCCCAACTCCCCGGTGGACCCGATATACATGGCCGGCCGCTTGCGGACCGCTTCCAGCCCTTCAAGCACACGGATACTTGAAGAGTCATACAACTGGCCGTTGTTTTCCTCTTCAGAATGATTGTTCTTACTCATAGTTTCTCTTGGCACGGTTATTGGAGGCCGGCCTCCTCGCGCGCTCTCAGACGCGCATCGGCATCACGACGTACCTGTAAGAAGGCGCTTCTTCCTGGGCGGCCCCCGGCTGGAATTCCGCGGCGCTCTGCGCGTCGCGGAAGCAGAAGCTTACATGCTCGTCCGATACCGCCCGCAGAAATTCCAAAATGTATTGGGCGTTGAAACCGATGTCGGCCGTGTCGCCCTCATACTCCACCGATATCGATTCCTCGGTCTCGCCGGTGTTCGAAATCGAGGAATACATCTTCAGTTCGTTCTCGCCGAACTGGAGTTTGATCGCCCGCGAACGCTCATCCGAAAACTGCGCGACCCGTTCGAGACTCGAGCGCAGATCGTCTTTGAGCAGCACGATCCGGTAGGTCTGTTCTTTCGGCAGCACACGCTCATAATCCGGAAACGAACCCGTCAGCTTGCGAGTGATCAGCAACCGGCCGCCCGCCTGGAAAAACAGATGATTATCGTTCGCGGAAAACGAGATCCGCGCGTCGTCTCCGGCCGCGTCCACCAGCTTGAGAAGCTCGGCCATCGCCTTGCGCGGCAAGAGCGCGGATTGCCTTTCTTCAAGACCCTCCACGGGGCTTGAGATCATCACGTGCGCCAGGCGATGCCCATCGGTGGCCACCATTTTCATCAAACCGGGCTCGAGCACCAGCAGCGCGCCATTGAGCGTGAAGCGCGATTCCTCGCTGGAAATCGCGAACATCGTCTGGCTGATCATCCGCTTCAGAGGCTCGCACCCCAGCGTGAGCGTTTCGGCCGGCGCCGCCGGCAGTTCCGGATAGCTTTCCCGCGAGAGACCCGCGATACGAGTCCGCGAGCGGCCGCAGGTAATACTCACCCAATTGTTTTCAAGGAACTTCACCTTGATGTCGTCGTCGGGCAGCAGGCGGACAAAATCCAGCAATCGCTTCGCGGGCACCGTTCCGGAACCCGGCTTTTCCACGGTTCCCCCGCAGGAGCTCTGAATGCCCAGCTCAAGATCCGTGGCGGTAAGGTGGATCTTGCCGTCCCCGGCCTCGATCAAGAGATTCGCCAGAATTGGAATCGTCGTCTTCTTTTCGATAACACCCTGCGCAAACGAGAGTTCACGCAGGAAATCGGACTTGCTCACTGTGAATTCCATGGAGAGTCCTTTCCGTTCGATCAATGGATCGTATACCTGGCCGGAACCGGGCGGCGAGCGACGCTTGCCGCGATGAAAATGGGGATTTCAGGGGACCAGAGCTTCAACCCTAAATTATACAAAATCTGAGTACTTGGGACCATTATCTCATCCCTTCCACGCGGTGCGCGCGCATCGCTCGATGGATCGCTGGCGCCGGTGGATTCGGGGGCTCGAATACAGCACGAGCAACATTTCCACAATGGACGGAGATCTAACCGCTAAATACTAATTCATCGAGTCGATTAGGCTGTGGAGAACTTTTTCGGTTTCGGAATTCGTCTGCCTCTCGCGATCGATTTTCTGGATCGAGTGCATGACGGTCGTGTGGTGCTTTCCCCCGAACGCCCGGCCGATCTCCGTCAGCGACGCGGTCGTAAGCTCCTTGGCCAGATACATGGCGATCTGGCGAGGATACGAAATGGAATGAGCGTTGCTGCGCTGGCGCAGTTGCTGCTGCTGCAGCCTGAACTTGCTTGCCACCGCCTTCTGGATGGAATCGATCGTAATGCGCCGCTCGCCCTGGTCTCCCAGAGCGGAAAGCGTCTGGCGCGCCATTTGCAGCGTAATGGGCGAGCCCGTCATGGAAGAATACGCAAGCACCTTTATGAGTGCCCCCTCCAGTTCCCGGACGCTCGACTTTGTTTTCGTCGCGATGAAGATCCGGACATCCTCCGGAAGCACCACGCCGTCGGCCTCGGCCTTCTTGTCGAGAATCGCCATTTTCGTCTCGAGGTCCGGCGGCTGCATGTCCACCATCAGGCCCCATTCGAAACGGGAACGAAGGCGCTCCACGAGACCGGTAATTTCGCTTGGCGCTGAATCGCTTGAAATCACGATCTGCTTCTTGTGCTCATACAGATCGTTGAAGGTGTGGAAAAACTCTTCCTGGGTCCGTTCCTTGCCGGCAATGATGTGGATATCGTCCACCAGCAGCACATCCGCCGAACGGTAGTACGAGTGAAAAGAAGGCATCCGCTCCGTCTTGATGCACGTCACCATGTCGTTCACAAACCGCTCGCTCGAGGTGTACACGATGCGCAGACCCGGCGATGCATTGCTGAGGGTCAGGCCGATCGCGTGCATGAGGTGCGTTTTGCCGATCCCCGATCCGCCGTAGATAAACAGCGGGTTGTAGCTGCCCGAGGGGTGGCCCGCCACGGCCTTGGATGCCGCGTGCGCGAACTGATTACACGGGCCGACCACGAAATTATCAAAGGTATAGCGTTCAATCAGGGTTGGTTTTGGCGGAAAGACGGCTCCGTCGAAGTGCGCCGCCGCGTTGAGGCCCAGCCCCGGCAGCGGCCTTGAAACGCCATGGCTCGCGGCGCCCCGGCCGCCGGTGACCTGAAACTGAAAGGCCAGCGCGCCAAAACCCAATTGCGCCGCCGCGGATTCGACCAAGCTCAAGTGATCTTCCTCGAGCATCGCGCGGGTCTGCTCATCCGGAACCATCACGCGAACCACTCCATCCCGCTCAAATGTTCCCTTCGTGGGCTGTACCCAGTTCAGAAATGTCTGGTTGGGCAGGCGGGTTTGTAGTTCTTCCTTGATCAGTTCCCAATGGTTCATCACTGTTCCACTCAAAGACAAAGATTTCCTCACCGTTTTCCACAGGTTTGTGGAAAACGGTGGACGGTCTTGCGGCTCTTGGGAGTTAGGCTACCGGCCGGAGAAATGCTTTCTCACACTGCGTGGCGTCCTCGAAATTGCTCTCGCGGTTACTAAGTCTAACACAGCGGTTCTGGGGCGCAAGGCTTATCGCCCGGTCTCGAAAGTTGTTGGAAACAAAAACAATAGTCCCTATTTTGTTTCGTCTGGAACGAGCCTCCGGTGCAACCTGGAACCCCACAACTTCTGAAGCTGCCGTCGTTTAGGATCGATCTTCTGAGGAACACGCGGGACCGCCGGAAGGCGCGGCTCTCGTTGAGTTTTGAGAAGTTTCGCCATGTGTTTCCCCACGGAATTTCAAGAGATCGATTTCCGCGTGGAAACATGTTCGAAAACGGGTCTTCCTTGAAATTGATCTTATTTAGAACCGAACTAGTAGAAGCCGTGGATCCGTGGATTTCACTGGAGCGGACTGAAACGGAAAGAGTTAGCCATCCGGCTTTCTGCGGAAATCTTTGCGGTGAATCATGGAAACCAAGGTTCTTCGGCGGTTTCCAACAGAAGTCCACGAGTGTCCTGTGGCAATCGTTGTGGAAATCTCCGCTAACTGCCTTTGATGGAGTGGTTTAGGTTCTGAGCATCTCTGTCGAAAACGACGAGATGGACCTTTTTTCACGGCCGAGCCGGTGTTCCTCAAAAAGTTTTGCTTTCTTCACGATTTTTCATTTGCCGCCCATCTCGGTGTTCGCGGAAGCGCCTGGCCCGTGACGGCGGGCCTTGCGGCGCATGGAGCGCATCGGGTGCGCTTGACAGAGTGTGCCGGGTTCTGGAAAATAAGGTGTACACCATCTGGGCGGGAGTAACTCAGTTGGTAGAGTGCAACCTTGCCAAGGTTGATGTCGCGAGTTCAAGTCTCGTCTCCCGCTCCATTCCCCCCTGCCCCGCCAGATCTTCTTGGTTCCGCGTATTTTTCCGGATTGCTCCATAGTGCTGGAATCAGTGCTGGAAGCCCGATTTCAGTGGAAATGTCGGCGGTGCATGCCGCGACGGATTCAGGGCAGGTAGACGCGCTTCACGCGGTTGTGGATGCTTGTAAGGATCTCGTAGGGGATGGTTCCCGCCGCCTCGGCGATTTCGGCGGCGTCGATCGCCGCGCCGCCGTCCGAGCCGATGAGCGTGGCGACGTCCTCCGCGGAGGTTCCTGGGATATCGGTAACATCCACCGTGGTGAGGTCCATCGAGATGGCGCCTAGAATCGGGGCCGAAGCGCCGCGGAGCAATACGCGCCCCGCCTGGGAGAGGCTGCGCGGATAGCCATCGGCGTAGCCGACGGCAAGCACCGCGATGGTGGTTGGCCGCGTGGTCCGGTGGAGCGCACCGTAGCCCACGAGAGATCCCTCCGGTATTCGCTTCGTCAGCAGCACCCGGGCGCGCCAGGAGAGAGCCGGCGTCACATTAAGGCTGCCCGGCTCGCTGGAGGCGTCCCTGGGCGTGTAGCCGTAAATGGCGAGGCCCGGACGCGCGAGTTGATATCCTCCGGTGTGCGGCGGGTAATGCAGAGAACTTGTGGCGTCGGCATGAAGCACCGGAAACCGGATTCCCCGGTCGTGCAAGCCGGAAATTAGCGATTGGAAGCGCCGCAATTGGCTGGCTGTCTGCGCGTTGAGCCGTTCAGATGCCGAGGCAAAGTGCGTCATGAGCCCCTCCGCGACGGCATATTCCGATGCCTGAAGACACCGTGCAATTTCTTCGACCGAATCGATGCAGCCAAGCCGTGAAAGGCCCGTATCCACCTTGAGGTGAAACGCGAAGTGGCGGCCGTCCTCGCGGCAGCGCTCATCCAGCCGCGCCACGTCCGCGAGACTGTGAAGAACGGGCGTTAAGTGGTGCTCGAATACCGCGCTCCACTCGAAGGGAAGAACCCCCGCGGTAACGACAATTCGGACGGGCGCGGAGATGCCGGCCTCCCGCAGTTCCACGCCTTCTTCCACACAACTGACAGCCAGCCACCGCGCACCGTGATCGACCAGATTTCGCGCAACGGGAGCCGCGCCGTGACCATAAGCATTGGCCTTCACCACCGGCATCATCAAGGCGCCAGCCGGCAAGGTGGATTCGATGGCGCGGTAATTCGCGGCCAGTTGAGAAAGGGAGATTTGCGCGAACGTCCGGCACGGAGGATAACCGCACGATGCGGAGAGATGGCTTATTGTGGGTTCCATTGTACGGTTAGGGCGTCTTCGCCGCGTTCGAGTTTGTGAAAAAGCTCCTCATAA
>CAZXBZ010000258.1:0-5668 GCA_964639135.1 uncultured Solibacteraceae bacterium
CCGGTACGGCTTGGCCCGAGCGGCGATTTGGTGCCAGTAAATCCCCATGATTGAGGTGCGGACCGAGCAAAATAGACACTTTCTTGTGGCTTGCAAAAGACAGATGAGTACGGCTGTTCACGGTTGATGGAATTGTCCTCAACTCAACGCCGTCACCGCCGGACGCTAATGGAACGCCTCTCGAGGCCCAGTTCACGCTTCAGTTGGGTCTATTCAGAATCAGATTCTGGTTCCGGCGGCGGATCAGCGCCCGGTAATTCCGCTTCTTCCGCTTCGGCTTGCTTGCCATCTTCAAACAAATCCTGCTGGATGGCTGGGATGGGTAATTCCGAAGTGCGCTTCACTTTCAACCCGGAACCCTCGCCGAATCTTCTTACACCATCATCGTCGGAGTAAAGGATGCGCGCACCGTTCGTGAGAGCAATCGCCACGATCTGCCGGTCGAACTTCATCTTAGTTTTCGTGGTCTGCTGTCCCTCGCGGATATCGCCCGTTGCGGTAGCGGCGCGGAGCCGGATCGCAAGCTCTACCGCGGCGCGCTGGTCGAAATCTCCGATGCGAATATAGGCCGATCCCCGCAATGCGCCCAGGACTTCTTCCATGTCACATTCAGGCGTCGCGAGAACCTCGGCAAGCGCCGGGGACGGCACCAATACCTGTTCACCACCGTCCGCAATCTCTTGTACCAAGGCGGTAACGCGATCTCGGGCACGGTCGACGGGGGTTGCGTCCGGCCCTTCCTGGAGTACCGCATCCGGAAATAGGAGTAAAGACAGTATCGTGTTGTCGAATGCAACCATTACTGCCCCTCACGCAACTCACGCAAGAACGCCGCCGGATTCGGACGCTCACTGGAGCCGGGGCCGAGCTTGGCCCGCAGGCTCTCAAACAGCCTGGGCAGAGAGGTCTGGTCCAGCGTTTCAAAATCGTGAACTGTAAACTTCCGTAGCGCCCACTTGCCGGACTCGGATCGGGACCACATACCAACGCCGGTCAGCCGAACAGGCGGGCCGAACAGATGTTGCGCCAGTCGTCGCGCGATGGCTTTCGTCGTGATACACGTGACTATGTCTTCCGCGGTTCTCAGATGCACATTGATCGTTTCGTCGCGCCCGCCAATCTGAATCACTTCTCCATCCAGCGTTCCGGTCTGCTCCACAGGCCCGAGGCTGCGTTCCGCCACGCGCGTCCGGCCGGGGAATGGGATCACCTCGGATGATCCGCGGGCAATCTTTCCGACAGCGTTGTCGTCAGCCAGCCTGTTATCAATGGATTGATATGCCCTCCGCGCGGGCTTAGGTGCGTTGCCGTAACGCACTTCCTCGATCCGGCGCCGCACCTTGTTCAGGGCGACAGACTCGACTCGGGATGCCAGAACCAGGCTCCCTTCCCGCAACTTCTCAAAATGGACCTGTTGATGGTGGCCCAGGAGCTCGGCAAAATCAGCCATGTACTCCGCCAGCCGCGCCATTGAAATGGTTTTGGGCGTGAATGCGTCAATGTGAAGTTCGTAGACGTCGTCGCCAGGCATAAACGGCCCTTCTGGTTAGCACTCGTATTATCACAGATCGCGCCTTGTAGCTTTTGGAGCCGGAATTCCGTGCGGAGTGTGAGCGTGCCCGGTTATCTCGGCAACAGGCACTCTCTGCCTCTTCTCATCGAGCCGGAAGGAGATCAGGCCATTCGCTAAGGACAGTCCCGGAAGAGAATACAGATCAGAGCAAGTCGACAAGCGGACAACATGAGGCGTGCGGGTGAGTGAATGCCTCTATTGTTAACTGTCCCATGCTTGCCGGCGTCTCGCTTGCCACATTTTCCGCCAAGTCAGCCGGCGCGGGAACGGCAATCATATCTAAGAAACCACTGCCCGCCAGGAAAGCGGCGGGCAGCGCGTCATAAATCCAGAGGTTCACGGACGTCTAGTCGTTGGCATCCCGGGAAGCGATGAGCGGGGTGATGGAAGCCACGAAATCGTCAAAGCTTTTCACGCCCAGATCTCCCCGCTTGCGGTGGCGAACCGAGACGTTGCCCGAGGATTCTTCGCGATCGCCCACCACCAGCATATAGGGGATCTTCTGCAACTGGGCTTCGCGGATCTTGAAGTTCACCTTCTCGGCACGGTCGTCCACGGAGATCCGGATTCCCGCCTTTTTAAGCTGCGCGGCCAGCGACGCGGCGTATTCAAGCTGCCGGTCCGTAATCGGCAGAATCGCGACCTGAACGGGTGCGAGCCAGAGCGGGAAGGCGCCGGCGAAGTGCTCCACCAGGATGCCGAAGAAGCGCTCGACGGAACCAAAGAGGGCACGATGCACCATGATGGGCTGGTGCGCCTTGCCGTCTTCGCCGATGTATTCGAGGCCGAAACGCCGGGGAAGGGTGAAATCGAACTGAACGGTGGATAGCTGCCACAGGCGGCCGATGGCGTCCACGAGTTTGACGTCGATTTTGGGACCGTAAAAGGCGGCCTCGTCCTCCACGATCTTCGCTTTCAGCCCGATTCGATCGACGGCCTTGCGCAGCGCGGCTTCGGCGTGGCTCCATTGCGCTTCGGAGCCGTCGTATTTGCCGCTCTTACCGCCGTCCCATGTGGAAAGCTCCGCCTGATATTCGGTGAAGCCGAAGGTATTCAGAGTATCCACGGCGAACTGGAGGCAGTTCACCACTTCATCTTCCGCCTGCTCCGGCGTGCAGAAGATGTGCGCGTCGTCCTGGGTAAAGCCGCGCACGCGCAGTAGCCCGTGCATGGTGCCGGAGCGCTCGTAACGATAGACCGTGCCAAGTTCCCCCAACCGCACGGGAAGCTCTCGGTAGCTGTGCTGGCGGTCTCTGTAGATCAGGATGTGAAACGGGCAGTTCATCGGCTTGAGCTGGTATTCGGCGTCGTCCAGCTCCATCCGTTTGAACATGTTTTCACTGTAATAACCCGAGTGGCCGGAAATATCCCAGAGCCCGGCGCGCGCGACGTGCGGCGTATAGACCAGGCTGTAGCCGCGGTCGAGATACTGCTCGCGCATCCAGTTTTCGAGCAGCATGCGCACGGTGGCGCCCTTCGGGTGGAAAAAGATCAGCCCCGGCCCGGCCTCTTCCTGGATGCTGAAGAGGTCCAGCTCCTTGCCGATCTTCCGGTGATCGCGGCGCTTGGCCTCCTCGAGGCGCTCGAGGTACGCCTTCAGATCCTTCGGCTTAAAGAACGCGGTGCCGTAGATGCGCTGCAGCATCTTGTTCTTTTCATTGCCCTTCCAGTAAGCGCCGGCGATGGAAAGCAGCTTGAACGCCTTGATCTGGGAGGTATTTCTGAGGTGCGGCCCCCGGCAAAAATCCGAGAAGCGCGGCCCCAGAGTATATTCGGAAACGTTCTCTCCGCCGCGATCCTCCACCAGCTCGCACTTCATCCAGTCACCCTGATTGCGATATTGCGCGAGCGCCTCGGCTTTGGGGACCCACTTTCGCTCGAACGGTACATGGCGCGCCTGGATCTCCGCCATTTTCGTCTCGATCTTTTCGAGGTCGGCGGGCGTGAAGGGCGTGGGACGGTCAAAATCGTAATAGAAGCCGTTCTCGATGGGAGGTCCGATGCCGAGTTTGGTCTCGGGGTAGAGTTCGAGCACCGCCGCCGCGAGCAGGTGCGCGGTGGAATGGCGGTAAGTCTCGAGGGCTTCCTCGTCGCTGGCCGTCAGGATTTGCAGATTCGCGTCCTGTTCAATGGGCGCGTCGAGATCGACCAGCTTGCCGTTCACCCTGGCGACAAGCGCCTGTTCGGCAAGCCGCTCGCTAATTGATCGCGCGACGTCCAGGGCGCTGGCGCCGGCGGCAACCTGACGGTTGCTTCCGTCCGGCAGCGTGATGGTAAGCTGGCTCATAGGGCAGAGTTAAGCCTTCAGGTTATCATACGGCTTTCCGTACACCCGTCTCCGCGAACCGCAAGCACCGTGCGATTTTTTCGGGTTGCACAGACGAAAGGCGCCTCCACCACAGCGAAATCTTCGACAGGCAATCATGGGCACTCCCACACCCACACCTCAACCAGCCTTCAACGAAACCCCGCTCGTGCTGCAGGCCCGTTCGGGAGATGTCGCGGCCTTCACCACGCTGGTCGAGAAGTATGAGGGCAAGATCTTTCGCCTGGCCCGCCACATCACGAACAACCAGGAAGACGCCGAAGACATCCTGCAGGAAACCTTCCTGAAGGCTTACGAGCACTTGGGGGAATTCCAGGGGAACTCCAAGTTTTATACGTGGATCGTCCGGATCGCGGTGAACGAGAGCCTCATGAAGCTCCGCAAACGGAAATCGGACCGTTCCGTATCTTTAGACGAACAGATAGATACCGGCGAGGATGTGATTGCCAGAGAGATCGCGGTATGGGAAGGTAACCCCGAAGACCGGTACTCCCAGCAGGAACTGCGCACAATTTTAGACGAGGCAGTGGCCAGCCTGCCCCCAATCTTCCGAAGCGTTTTTGTTTTGCGAGACATCGAAGAGCTAAGTTCGGAGGAGACCGCGCAAATGCTGGATCTCACCGTCCCGGCAGTGAAGAGCCGCTTGCTAAGGGCCAGGTTGAAGCTTCGAGAGAATCTTACCCGGTTCTTCAAGCGCAAAGGGGACGATATTTTTGATTACCTGTAAGAAATTCATGGAGGAATTGGGCACCTATCTGGATGACCAGACCTCGCCCGATGTCCGCGCGGAGCTTGAGAATCACCTGGCGGAGTGCCCGAACTGCTGGGTGATTACCGATACCACGAAGAAAACGATCAGGATTTACAAAGGGATGGATCCGTATCCGATACCCTTTGAACTCCACAATAAGCTTCTCTCGGCACTGACGAGGGTTACGCCCCGGCCGCCCGCCGCCAGCCCGGAAGACGCAAGCCGCTACAAATCGTAAGGAGCGCTCCGAGGGCGCGGACCAGCGCGGCGCGCCGGCCGGGTTCCCTCCTACGCTTCGAGATCGACTTTTCGCAGGAGGCGGGTCCGCAGAATGGCGGCTACGCTGATGCACTCGCTAACCGTGCCGTCGAGCACCATTTCCAGAACGCGGGAGAAGGGCATCCATTCCACGCGGATCCGTTCTTCCGGGTCCGGGCTCATCTCATAAATCCGAAGATTTTCAGCGATGAAATATGTGGCCCGTTCCGTCGTGG
Organism: uncultured Solibacteraceae bacterium; assembly: GCA_964639135.1. Classification (GTDB taxonomy): domain Bacteria; phylum Acidobacteriota; class Terriglobia; order Bryobacterales; family Bryobacteraceae; genus JACTMJ01. Next base: position 5,145 of record CAZXBZ010000258.1, read on the forward strand.
CCCCCACGATGCAATCGAGATGCCCGAGTTCGCGCCAGCTTTCCGCCACGACACCCGTTTCTTCGCGAAGCTCCCGCTTGGCGGCATCGAGAACGCTGGCATCCTCCGGTTTGGAAGAACCCACCGGCAACTCCCAGGTGTGCTCGCCCCTCGGGTAACGCCACTGACGAACCAGAGCGACTTCATCCCGATGGTTGAGCGCAAGCACTCCGACGGAGGGCGCGAACTCGACGACGCCATAAATGCCCCGGTTGCCGTCGGGCCGGATGACCGCGTCCTCCCGCACGCGAAACCAGGGATTCTCATACTTCAGCGCGGAGGATAGTGTTTTCCAGGGGTTGTTCATGAGTATCAAAAAAACTTACAGGCGCGCGGCAAGGAGCTATCCGGGGGCGTTCAGCGCAGGAACAGCCGGTACGCCGGATTTTCGTTTTCGTCGGAATAGCGGTAACCCAAGCCATCGAGAAAGTGATGAAACGCGATGGAGTCTTCCGGAGTTACCTGGATTCCGGCTAGTACCTTTC
>CAZXBZ010000259.1:0-5668 GCA_964639135.1 uncultured Solibacteraceae bacterium
TTGCCGCGATCAACGGAGCCGCCACCGGCGGCTCCATTGATCGCGGCTGAAACGGCCGCGAAGGAAGTCCGTATGACAAATCAGCTGACTTTTGAGCCAAAAACGATAACTATCAAATCTGGTGAAACAGTGATTTGGAAGAATGTGTCAGGGATGGTACATAGCGCCACGGATGTGCCCAGTATGGCCGCTAAGTCACAGAATGCCAGCCTGCCCCGGAATGCAAAGGAATTCAATTCCGGAATGATATCTCCGGGTAAGGACTACTCACATACGTTCACGGTCCCTGGAACGTATAAGTACTTCTGTATCCCTCACGAAGAATTAGGCATGGTGGGGACGGTTATCGTTCAAAAGTAGTGATAGATGGACATGCGCGAACCAGGGCCTCGGTCTGTGGCCGCGGCCTGTTCGGTTTGCGTGCCGGGTTTCACGCGGTCACTCCCGCCACCCCTGCCGGGTTCCTGTTTCTTCTCGCGGGCGTTCTGGGTGTTCACACACCCGGCTAGCTCCCGCCGCCCTTCAGGCTTTTCGAGTCCGCAAAGTTTTGCACAGTTTTGTGCGGAGTACGAAACGTTTTGTATCGGCTGGCCTGTAGTGCCCTCCAGACTTTATGTGTGTGATGTGGGGCGGGGGTGGAGTTTGGATCGTGCCGATCCCGATTCCGACTGATGGCGGTCTGTCTTCGCACGGGTCCGGAGTAGTGATCGCGTGGATCCCAGGGGTCATTGGCGGCGGTCTTTGCGGATCGGCGTGGCTTTTTCCACAAATTTCTTAAGAGAAAAGCAAATCAGATGGGGAATGGCCTGTATTGGTCTGTGATGGACTGGGCCACTGTGCTATAGTTGACCCAGGCATGTCCCTGGCTGGAATACAACTCGATGCGCAGGCGGAACTGCCACTTTACCGCCAGCTTCATCGTCAGATTCGGGAGCGGATCCGCCGGGGTACGCTTACGGCCGGAGACCGCTTACCCGCCACCCGCGATCTTGCCCAGCAGCTTGCTCTTAACCGTGCCACCGTTTCTTCCGCCTACGCCCTGCTGGAAGAAGAGGGATTGATCCGCGGACATGTGGGGCGCGGCAGCTTTGTTGCGAATACCGCCAGCCGGCCGCGGCGGCAAACGGCGGGCTCGTTCGATTCATTTACGTCCGCGGCGGGGAGGCTTGGGTTATCTTCACATGGCGGCCCGTCACCGGCGGTGGAGATCAGCTTTGCCACGTCACGGCCCCATTCAGGGCTCTTCCCGCTCGGCGAATTTCGGGCCAGTTGCGAGGAGGCGCTTGCCGCCGAAGACGCCGACGTGGTTCTTCAGTTAGGCTCGCCACTGGGGTATGCTCCGCTCCGCCAATATCTCCTGAATGAGGCTGAAAATCAGGAGAATGGCCGGGCCAATGATGATATTCTCATCGCCAATGGCTGCCAGCAGGCGATTGACCTGCTCGCCAGGGCGCTTCTTGCTCCCGAGGATGCCGTTCTCGTTGAGGAGCCCGTGTATCCGGGACTCAAGTCCGCACTGGCCCAGGCCCGAGTCCGATTGATCGGAGCGCCCGTGGGCGAGCAGGGTGTTTCCCCCCGGGATTTCGAACGGCTTGTCGGGAGCGAGCGGCCGCGAATGGCGGTTCTGACGCCCAGCTTTCAGAACCCGACCGGCGCCACGATCCCGATCGAGGCGCGCCGGCAAATCCTCGAAACCGCGCGGCGGGCGGGCGTGCTGCTGGTCGAGAACGGAATCTACAGTGCGCTTCGGTATCGAGGAGAGGCGCTCCCGTCGATCAAGTCCCTTGACGGCGCGGAAGACGTAGTGCTGCTTGGCAGCTTTTCAAAGATAGCTTTTCCAGGCTTGCGAGTTGGCTGGGTCATCGCGCCTCGCCCAATCATTCGCCGTCTGGCCGAGGTCAAGCAGGCCACCGATTTGCACACCGATCAGCTTTCGCAGGCCGTGCTGCTGCGTTTCGCCGAAAGCGGCCGTCTGGCATCGCATCTTGAGATGGTCGGGAAGACCGGCCTGGCGCAACTCGAAGCGGCCATCGAGGCCTGTGATCGCTATCTGCCGGCGGGCTCCAGCTTCACCAGGCCGGATGGCGGTATGAATCTATGGGCGCGGCTGCCCGCGCCGCTGGATGCGGGCGCATTGCTGAGCGCGGCGGAGGCCAGGGGAGTGAGTTACCTCCCGGCCCGGTATTTCGCCGTGAACCGGTTGGAAGAGAATGCGTTCCGGCTAAGCTTTGGCGGACTCGCACCGGGAGAAATTGAACGCGGCATTGAACGGCTTGGAGCGCTCTTCAAGGAAGAGCTGGCGCGCGGAGCGGTTACCGGCCACTCCGGCCTGGAAACGGCGCTTGTCTGAAAACCGGGAAGCGCCGGGAAGTTCTATTCATTGGGGGAAGCATTTGTCATGGAAAACCAAACACAACGTCAACAATTCGCGGAAAAGATCGCGAGCTTTCGCCGTCTGAACGACGAGCAGCGGCGCGATTTCAAGCTCAAGGTGGGCCTCGCGGAGATGCTCAAGGGCGGCGTGATCATGGATGTCACCACGCCCGAGCAGGCCAAGATTGCCGAGGAAGCGGGCGCGGTGAGCGTGATGGCGCTCGAGCGGATCCCCGCCGACATCCGGCGTGAAGGCGGCGTCTCGCGCATGTCCGCTATCCAGATGATTCGGCGCATTCAGGCAATTTCAAGTATTCCGGTGATGGCCAAGGCCCGCATCGGCCACTTTATGGAAGCTCGTGTCCTCGAAGCCCTCGAAATCGATTTTATCGACGAGAGCGAGGTGCTCACCCCGGCGGATGAGGAAAACCACATCGATAAACGCGACTTCCGTGTGCCGTTTGTCTGCGGCGCGCGGAATCTGGGTGAAGCGCTGCGGCGCATCGGAGAGGGCGCGGCGATGATCCGCACCAAGGGCGAAGCCGGAACCGGCGATATCGTCGAGGCCGTGCGGCACATGCGCACCATCATGAAGGAAATCCGCCACGTACAGAGCCTTCGCGCCGATGAACTGGCGACCGAAGCGAAGAACCTGCAAGCGCCGCTTGACCTGGTGGAGATGGTCCATAAGACCGGCAAACTGCCCGTGCCGAATTTCTCCGCGGGCGGAATCGCCACGCCGGCCGATGCCGCGTTGATGATGTCGCTCGGCGCGGAGACCGTCTTTGTCGGTTCGGGTATCTTCAAATCCAGCGACCCGGCGCGGCATGCCAAGGCGATCGTGAAGGCAGCCACCTATTGGAACGACCCGATGAAGGTTCTCGAGGCGTGCGAAGACATCGGTGAACCGATGCGCGGCCAAAGCGTGGCCTCGATGCCCGAGAGCGAACTGATGGCTGGCCGCGGCTGGTAGCCTCCGCTTTCTCGTCGGAATCTTTCCCCCTTGTGTCCGGCTCTCCTCGTTGATGATGGAGAGCCGGATGCCGTCAGGAGTGACATGCCGGAAATCGGAGTCCTTGCCCTGCAGGGCGATTACGAAGCTCACCTCGAAAAGCTTGGCCAGATTGGGGCGAAAGCGCGAGAGGTCCGTACCGCGGAAGATCTCGCGGCGGTGGACGCCCTGGTGATTCCCGGCGGCGAGAGCACCACCATGCTCCGGATTTTGCGCCGGGAAAATCTGTGGGACGCGCTAGCCCGGTTCGGCGCGGCGAAGCCCATTTTCGGCACTTGCGCGGGCGCCATTCTCATGGCCTCGGAAGTCTCCGGACCCGTGCAGGAAAGTTTCGGTTTTCTCGATATCTCAATCGTTCGTAACGCCTACGGGCGGCAGCTCGATAGCCGCGTCGTGACGCTTGAGCCGGAAGCCGCGGCCAAGCCCCTTCTCGGAGACAGCGTGGAGGCCGTCTTCATCCGAGCCCCGGTGATTTCACGCACCGGCGGCGAAGTCGAGACCCTGGCGCGCTACAACGGAGACCCTGTTCTCGTCCGGCGGGGGAAGCATCTCGCCGCCACTTTCCATCCCGAGCTGACCGGCGATATTCATGTTCACGAATACTTTGTGAAGTCGCTCGTGGACACTGGCGCTATAAGTTAGCTGGAATCCAGCCTGATCCGCGCGCAGAGGGCCGCTTTGCGCCCGGCTGCTTGCGGCCGGGGATACGGGCTCCCCGGCGGCGGGAAACTTCGTCGCGGGCCAGGAAGCAAAGCTCGAACGAAATCTCGGATCGCGGGAATGGGCGTTCGGCACTTAAGACCGCGCGGCCCCACCCGCACCCGCACCCGCATTCCCCTATTCAGTTCTCGCGAAGTATGGCCGCTCGCCACTGATGCTCAGGCGCAGATCGATCGCGTTCATGGCCAGTTCGGTTTCCTCGGGGCTCAAGCTTCCGGCGACTTGATCCACATGGCGCAGCACGTTCTGCGCGGTCATGCGGGAAACCTGGCCGGGGTGCGCCAGGGCGTAGCTGTAAATGGCGTCACTGCGCAACGCCTCCACCTGCATTGATGGAATCAACCGCGGAGCGGAGGACGTATCGACGAAGAAGCCAACCCCGAGGATGGCGGCCCGCCGGACGTCGAGATCTTCCTCCTCGAGGTGTCCGGTGATCAGCGGCAGAAACTCGGTGTCGTTCGTATACCACATCGCTTCGAGCGCCAGGGGCCGCAATTCGGGCTTGCCGTAGAAATCGAGAATCCTGCTCTTGAGCGCGTCGTCGTAGGCGGCCCGCGCCAGCACGGTGGCGAGTGTGGCTTTTTCGAGCGGCTCCGTGCCGGGGTCGTCGAAACGCTGCTTTACCGCGGCTACCAGATCTTTCGTCAAATCGGTTTGGAGGAGGCACTTCCACAAGGCGCAGCGCACGGTGAGGTCCGGTTCGGCTAGTGCGCGCGCGGGCAGGGAAGCGGCCACCGCGCCGACGATATCCGCCTCCTCGAGGCTCTCCGCGACGGCAAGCCGGACGCGCGCGTCCGGGCTGGCGAGCCACTCAAGGCTCTCTTCGGCGTCCATCACCTCGAAGAATGGCGGAGTGAACGCCGCGTATTGTTCATAGATATTGAAGACGGGCCGGGCGGGTGGTGCTTCCGCGGCGGAAACGCGGGAGATCGCCTCCTCGATGTCGGCCTTCAGCATTTCCGCGTTCGGCTGCTCGGAGACTTCCGCGAGAAGTTTCTCAAGGGCCGGACGCGCGGCCGGATCTCCGTGCAGTCCGAGACAAACCGCGGCGTCCTGGGCATCGTATTCCAGCCGGTCGAGGAGCAGCGCGGTGATTCGCGAGTCGGAAATCTGCATGGCCGCGAGTACAAACGGAATTTCCGCGCCTTCTTCCTCTCCCGCTTCTTCATACAATTCGAGCAGCGCGTCAATGGCGGGTTCTCCCATCTCCGCGAACGCTTCCACCAGTTCGTCCGAGATTCCGTCGAGTTGGGCGCGAAGCAGCAGCATGTAGAAGGGCACAGCGCGCGGGTCCTTGAGATGCCGGTAGAGCTCGAGGATCTGGTCTTCCAGGTCAATGCGGTCGTCGCGATCCGCATCGATATATTCACCAAGCGCGACGATTGCCGCTTCCCGGTCGGCCAGGAAGGCATCGAGAAAAGAATGGTCGAAACCCACCTCGCCGTTGCCGACCGCATTGAGCAGTTCCGCCGGGCTGAGCGTGGCGTATTCCGCGGGAGAGAGAACAGGCATGGGAAATCCTTCGTCTGAAAGTCAAAGGGTAAAAATGCCTCAATAAGTGGG
>CAZXBZ010000260.1:0-5659 GCA_964639135.1 uncultured Solibacteraceae bacterium
CTCACCGAAGGCGCTCCCGTCCATGCCTATTCGCCGACACTCTCACCCGAGGGCGATGCCGTGTTTTTCGTTCGGGGCGGCGGTATCTGGCGCCTCGACCGCAAGACGCTCTCCGAACGCAAGGTGATGGAGATGGAAGGCGGGCAGCTTGGTGAATGTACCCTGGGAGAAGAGGGCGCCTGGCTCACCGCCGCCTACAAGCGCGGGAGCGAGCAAGGCATCGTCACCGGACGGACGGACGGGAGCGGCTGGCGGGAGATTCCATTCCACCGGACGGTAATCCATCCGCAGTTCCACCCGCTGGAGCCGGAATGGATCGAGTTCGCGGCCGACCCCGCGCCGCGCATGTACCGCGTCAAGCGAGACGGCAGCGCTCTCGAGTGCCTCCACGAAAATCCCTTCGAGGAGTGGATCACTCACGAGACCTTTCTCGGAGCAACCGGCGACCTGATCTTCGTCCACTGGAGGCACGCTCTTTATCGCATGGATTGGACGACGCGAGAGATCTCACGGATCACCGATTACCCCGTCTGGCACGTCAGCCCGTCCCGGAGCGGGCGGCACATTCTTTGTGACACCAACCTGCCCGACGAGGGTATCTTCGAGATTGAAACCGCAAGCGGCAAACGCCAGCCCGTCTGCCGTCCGGAGGCTTCAAACGGCGGCTCCCAATGGAAGCATCCCACACCCGCCGATTGGAACGCGAAGAAGGAAACCACCCTTAGCTGGCTTGAAGTGCCTCTCGACACCATTTACGGGCCGCAGTGGACTCATCCGCACCCTTGCTATAGCCCGGATGAGCGCCACGTGAGTTTTACAAGCGACCGGAGCGGCCACGCGCAAGTTTACGTGGCGGAGAACACCGTCACCCGGTAGCGCAACCGGAGCGGATGGCCCGGCGTGAGCGTGACCGGCGCAAGCCCCGGATAGTTCGCGGCCACGTACCCGTAATGGCGCAGGCACCACCCCACCGGGCCTTGCCCGGGGTTTGAAGGGGAATCGTCAATGCGCATGCCCGCCCGCTTTCCATCGAATGAGGCTTCGAGTTCCGCCCAGGGGTGCGGGACCATGTCCGTATCCTTCGCCTCAATGCCGGCGTCGGTGCGGAGCACGGTATCGGTGCGCGGCGCGAAGCGAACTCCGAACCCGCCGTAGCCCTTGATCTCGCGCCCAGTGACCTGAACCGGCTCATCCACCGCTTCGAAGCTCAGATCGAAATCCATGGCGCGTCTTCCTCCCTCCTCGGGATGAACGGTAATTTCAACAAGCTCGCGAACCGCCTTGCGGTCTCCCACGAACCAGCCATTTTCCACGGAGAGCACGGCGCCATCGTTCGCCGTCTCGCGCTTGATCCACTTCACAAAGCGCTGGTGCATGCCTTCCACGGCCCAGACGTCGTAAGTCTTGCCCAGAAACTGAACGTCCGGCCAGGACCAGCAAATGCCGCGGTGGTGGTGATGATCCTTGGGAAAATCGTCGGTCAGGATTACGCCGTTCGGCGCATAGACCGGATGGACATAGGATGACCGCCGGAATTTCTCCTCGATCCCTTCCTTCAGAATCATCCCGTGGTTATAGACGAACACGGGCTGCCCATTCTCGATCAATTCGAGCGAATCCGGCGTCGCGTCGCGAAACTCAAAGCGGCTCTCCACGCGGGAGCACCCGAGCAGCAGCCCGGCAAAAACGGCGAGAGCCGCGATTGGCAAGTGCCTCATGCTTCCACGATCCTTTCGCCGGCCGCATCCCATTTGAGATACTTCCGTCTCTGTTGCGAGAGAACTCCGAATTGGCAGGCCACCACGCCGTAATAGCCCAGCATCACATCGCACTTGAGCTCTTCCTTGCCGCGGATCGCCTGGAGCAGGTTCCTCCAGTGCAGCTCGGTGTCTTCCCCGCCCGTTTTGACGTGGACAAACTCCCTTGCCTGGCTGGCAAACAGTTTCTGCGGACGGATGGTGAAACCGGTGGGCGTAAACTCGAGCGTCGCCTTATGGCCGCGAAGCAAATGCGGCACGGGAGTATCGTTGGCAAGCGATGAAATCAGCATCACCGTCGGGCCGCCCGGATAGTCGAGCATGATGTTGATGGTGTCCGGCACTTCCGCGGCGCTCTCCGTAAAGAAGAACTTTCCTCCCGACGCGGAACCGTACTCTGGAACCTTCAGCCCCAGCGATTTGATGATGCGCGTCACGCGGTGGACGAAAAGACCCGCCGGCACGCCTCCGGAGTAATCGAAATAGCGAATCCAGTTGAAATAGCGCTCCGCGTCGAAGGGCCGTTTTTCCGCGGGCCCCAGGAACAGATCCCAATCGAAATTCACTCCGGGCTTCAGATCCGGATCCACCGGCTTCAGCCAGTAGTCGCCGTCATAATTGCGAGAATAATCGATTTGCGCGAGGACAACCTTACCCAGGTCTCCAGCCTGGAAATGCTTATAGGCCGTCTCATAAGAGTCGTCCGACATTCCCTGCACGCCGACTTGCAGCTTGATCCCCGTTTCCCGGACCTTGGCCACCAGGCGCTTGGCTTCTTCCACGCCGTGCGCCATCGGTTTTTCGCAATAGACGTGCTTCCCGGCGGCGGCGGCGTCAATGGCCATCTGGGCATGCCAGTGGTCTGGCGTAGCCACCACCACCACGTCTATTTCGCGGTTGGCGAGCATCTCACGGTAATCCCGGTATGGCCTGCCCCCCGTAAGCGCGGCCGCCTGCCGCGCGCGCTTGTCAAAAACGTCGCAAACGGCATCGACGGAGACATTATCGGTCTCCTTCATCTTCAGCAGTGTTTGTATGTGGGCCCCCACGCCGCGGCCTCCGCAGCCGATTACACCCACGCGGATATGGTCGGAAGCACGCTGAGCGGCGGAAAGCACGGATGCCGACGAGGCGGCAAGAGCCACACCGCGGGTAAAGTCGCGTCGAGAAATCATTGGAATCTCCATCAGTGGAAAATGGCGGGCTACACCGGGCAGGCCGGTCCGTCGTTTCGACGAAAAGTATATCCCAGGTGCCTCTTCACGACAAAGCCCCGAAGGCTTGAACCTCCGGGGCTTCACTTTCGAGCAAAGGAACGAAGCGGCTAATTCGGCCGGCGCTTGAGGGTGGGACGCTCGTCCTCGCCTACTTTATCCTTGTCATCCTCATCGCCGCCCATGTCGATCTTATCGCTGCCGGGGGCGCGGCGAAGCGTCGGCTTATTCGGGTCGTCCACCTCGCCCTTCTGGCGATTGAGTACAAGTGCCAGCCGGTCTTTCACCTCGTCGAATTCCGACGTCGTCAGGACGTATTCCGGCTTCTCCTTGAGATACTTTTCGATAGTTTTCTGGGATTCTTCAATCCGATCCGCGGTAAGCGGGTGGGAGCCAAAAACCTTGGATAGCGTGCCGGGTTTCCTCTTCTCCATCGCTTGCAGCTTTTCGAAGAAATCCACGTAGGAACTGGGGTCGTAGCCCGCTTTATAGAGATACTGGATGCCGAGCAGATCCGCTTCCGCCTCGAAGCCGCGTGAAAACGTGAGGAAGGTCATCGGAATGGCGAGGCCGGCTGCCTGGCGAATCGCGTAACCCGTCCACCCGCCCATGAAAAGCAGCGGAATGCTGGCGAAGTTCGCGATCTGCCCGCGAGTGGCTTGGCGCGTGCCATGCCGGGCGGCAATGTGCGCGAGTTCATGACCCATCACCCCGGCCAGTTCGGCTTCGTTATCGGCGCGCAGAATCAGGCCCGTGTTGACGAAGAAGAAACCGCCTGGCAGCGCGAATGCGTTCACCTCGTCAGAGTCGATCACTTTGATGCTCACCGGCACCTTGACGTCGGAATTGCGAACCAGGTTCTGGCCAACGCGGTTGACGTACTCGCTGATAATCGGGTCGTCCACGAGCTTGGCCTGCCGCTCGATTTCCATCGCGAGCTGCTTGCCGATCGCGATTTCTTTCTCAAGCGAATAGAAGTTGACCTTCCCGTCAACATCCCGGTTGCCGATCTCATCGGGATCGTGCTTTTTGTCGGCGGCTTGAAGCCCAACGGGAAGCGCCAGGAGGGTGAGCAGCAAAATCGCCGCCAAACGATGAAAAATTCGAAGCGACATGGTTGCCTCCGTCAAGGGTGACAGATCCTTCAATGCTATCGCCTTTCCACGTTCCAGGTATCCCTGATAACGCAATCAGCCCCTTTGCCGCATGCGGAACGACACCTTGTAATCACTTGACGTATAGTCGAAGCTATGGGTTTCGAAAACCACCCGAAGGAGATTGACGACGCAGCCGGCGAATTGGCCACTCACTGGCGGCATGAGTTTCCCGTAACGGAACGGTTGATCTATTTGAACCACGCCGCCGTGGGGCCAATCTCCAGACGCTGCGCGGAGGCGATGAAGAGCCTGGCGGATGACGTGCTCTACAACGGCTCGCTCCACTACGACCGCTGGCTCGATGGCTATGAGGGCTTCCGGGTGAGCGCCGCCCGTCTCGTGAACGCGCATCGCGATGAAATTGCCATCGTTAAGAATACCTCCGAAGGCATCGCCACGATAGCGCTCGGACTCGACTGGAAGGCGGGCGACAGAATTGTCGCCTTCCGTGAAGAATTCCCCGCGAATTACTTCCCGTGGCTCAGGCTGGGAGATCGGGGAGTTCGCGTCGAGTGGCTTTCCGTCTTCGACCCTCTGGAACGTATTGAAGAAGCGGTCCGGGGCGCGAAACTCCTCGCGATCAGCTACGTACAGTATCTCTCCGGCCACCGGGCGGATATTGAAGCCATCGGCGGCATTTGCCACCGGCACGGCTGCTTCTTCTTTGTCGATGCCATTCAGGGGCTGGGTGTATTTCCGCTGGACGTGCGGCGCTGCCACATTCACGCATTGGCCGCCGACGGCCATAAGTGGCTGCTGGGTCCGGAAGGCTGCGGGCTTCTCTACGTCGACCGTGAATGGCAGGATCGGATCGAGCCGGTGGAATTCGGCTGGACGAACATCGCCGGTTACACCGATTACGCCTGCCGCGACATGGCGCTGCGGCCGGACGCGGGCAGATACGAATGCGGCACGCTGAATACCATCAGCATCCTCGGCTTGCGGGCGGCCATCGAACTGATTCTTGAAATCGGCGTCGCGAGTATCGGGGAGGCCGTTCAATCCGCGGCGGACCGCCTGGCCGAGGGCGCACAGGCAAAGGGTTACGAAATCATGTGCTCCCGAACCCCGGAAACCGGCTCCGGGATTGTGTCGATCCGCAAACCGGAACTCGACGCGAGGATGGTGACCAGCCAGCTTCGCCGCAATGGGGTGACGGCCGCCTTGCGCCAGGGATGGACGCGGCTTTCTCCGCACTTCTATGTAAACCGCGAAGAGATCGAACAGGTGCTCGACCTGCTCCCGTAGACGGCTTCCATGCGTCCCGGCATTCGGAGTAACCCGGCGCGAGATATAGGCCAGACTCCTTCACTTTTCGAGCCGTGTCTCTTGCGGCATGGCCAGGCAAGTATGCTAGCGTTGGTACGAAACGGAGAGCGATTGGCAACCAATTTCGAATTGCGGGGTACGGCGGAAACCCGCGAAGCGCACCTCCACGGCAGCGCCCCGCGAGACTCAAAGGCCGGCCCCGCCAAGGGATCAAGCGGCACGCTCCGGCGGCGGAAGGCGATCATGCTCGTGCTTTTTTGCA
>CAZXBZ010000261.1:0-5657 GCA_964639135.1 uncultured Solibacteraceae bacterium
GGGCCTCTGGATATGCGGATGGACCAGAGCCGCGGGGTTACCGCCGCCGAGATCGTGAACAACACTCCGGAAAAGGAACTCGCCAATCTCATTTACGAGCTGGGCGAAGAGCGGCACTCGCGGCGGATTGCGAAGAGCATTGTGCTCAACCGGCCGATTCGAAGCACGCTCGCGCTGTCGCGGGCGGTAGAGCAAGTGGTGCCCCGCCGGGGACGCATCGCTCCGGCGACGTTGACATTTTTGGCGCTGCGCCGGGCGGTGAACGAAGAAGATGCGCAGTTGAGAAGCTTCTTCGATGTGGCTCCGGGGCTGCTGAAGCCGGGTGGCCGGCTGGTGGTGATCTCATTCATGAGTCTGGAAGACCGGATCGCTAAGAATCGGTTCAAAGACTTGGCAAGGGCGGGTACGGCGCGGATACTCACCAAGCACGTGGTGAAACCGAGCGCCGGAGAAATTGCGGTTAACCCCGCATCACGGAGCGCCGTGTTGCGGGCGATAGAGAAGATATAGCGAAAGGAAGGGCAGCGATGGCAACGGCAGTGCGCTGGGGGGCTGGGACGCCGGAACACCGGGGCAGCGCGCCTCACGAAGGGCCCAGGAATACATGGCGGGACCGCACGGAAGCATACAAGCTGCGGACGATCCCCAACGAGGATGTTTACTTTTTTTCAAAGCAGATTGATAACACACGGTTGGTGAAGGCGGAAGACCCCGCGGCGCGGCGGAAAGCGGTCGGTATGACGGCCGCCGGCCTGGGTGTCGTGGTGGTCGTGATTCTGCTCCTGGTGCCCCGTGTGATGAACCTGTTCGCGGGGATGCAGATACAGGCCCTCGAGGAAACGCGGCGGAAGCTGATTGTGGATCACGATGCCATGGAACTCGAAGAATCCCGCCTGATGGATCCGAAGCGAATGAATGCGATCGCGCGCGAGCATAACCTCGTCGAGCCCAGCCCGCGGCAGGTGGTTTATCTGGATCCGGCCACCAAGCCGATGTCGAAGGAAGTTCTGGAGGCAAAACTCAAGTAGGGAGAGATTCCGCGGAGGAGGCCTTCAGTGCGACAGAACCTATTCCAGCAAACGGCTCAGCGGAGGCTCGCCGTTCTTGCATGCATTCTTGCCATCTGGGTCTGCGCCATCGTGGGGCGGTTGGTGCAGGTTCAGATAACCCATCACCAGAAATACTCCGACTACGCGTCCAGCCAGCAAAACGCGACGATGAAACTGCTCGCGCCGCGTGGCACGATATACGACCGCAACGGGAAGGCCCTCGCCCTGAGCCTGGAGCAGGATTCGATCGCCATCAATCCGATGCGTCTCGAGGACCCGGCCCAGGCGGCCAGCCTCCTCGCGCCCATTTTCCATCTCGACCGGGAGGCGCTCGAGGCCAAGATCAAGCTTTACAAGGACAATAAATGGGGGTTTCTATGGATCCGGCGCTGGTCCACCCAGGAGGAATCGGAGGCCGCCAGGAAGTTACGCTACGACAAGAAGTACAAAGCGGATTGGATCGAATTCTACAAGGAGCATAAGCGTTACTATCCAAAACACGAGCTTGCCAGCCAGGTGCTCGGCAGCGTGGGCGTGGAGGAATCCGGCCTGTTCGGCATCGAGTACAAATTAGAAAAACTGCTGTCCGGCCGTCACGGCGAGGCGTCCATGCTGCGGGACGTGGGGCAGCGCGGCATCGAATCGCGAATCACCAAGGAGCCGCGCCCAGGGTCGAGCATTCGGCTGGCCATTGACGAGCGCATTCAGCACGCCGCGGAAGTTGCGCTCAAAAAGGCGATTCTCGCGCGGAAGCTCCCGTCGGGCAATGTCGTCGTGATGGAGCCTCATACGGGCGATATCCTCGCGATGGCGAGTTATCCGGATTTCGACCCCAATGTTCGCCCCCGGAGCCAGGCGGATCTCGAACACCGGATCAACCGGGGAATGTCCCTGATCTACGAACCCGGCTCCGTCTTCAAGGTGATCACGCTGGCGGCGGCGCTGGAGAAGACCCGCCTGACGCCGGCTTCGATCATCAATTGCGGCAACGGCTCCTTCCGTGTCCCCGGCCGTGTGATTCGGGATCACCATAGCTATTCTTCGCTCAGCATGGAGATGGTGCTGGCGAAATCGAGCAACGTAGGCGCCATCAACGTCGCCAACGCCGTGGGCAAGAACGCGATGTACGAGTATGTGCGCTCCTTCGGCTTCGGCGAGCGGACTGGAATCGAACTGCCGTTCGAGGAACCCGGCTATGTCTGGCGGATGGATAAGATCAATACGCCGCGGGTCTACGAAAGCATTCTGGCTTCGGTGGCGATGGGCCATCAGATCAGCGCCACGACGCTGCAATTAGCACAGGCCTGTTCGGTGATCGCCAACGGCGGGATGCTGGTGCGGCCGCGAATGCTGCTTGAAACCCAGAACCCCGAGGGCGTCGTAATAAAGAAGCCGGTGAAGCGCGAGCGCCGCGTGGTTCGGCCCGAGACGGCGATCACCATGCGGAAAATGATGGAGACGGTGGTGCTCGAGGGAACCGGCAAGACCGCGCGCGTTCCAGGGTGGACGGCCGGCGGCAAGACGGGAACCGCGCAGATCTTCGACCTCGATCAGAGGCGCTACCTCCACGAGTATTACTCGTCCTTCATGGGCTTTGCTCCGGTTCAGAATCCCGCCATCGTCGTCGTGGTGACGCTCGACCGGTCCAAGCAATACGGCGGCACCGTTGCCGCTCCGGTTTTTCAGGAAGTCGCGGCGGAAGCTCTGCGCATTCTCGGAGTTCCGATGGACAATCCGGATACGGTTATAGCCAGACTGCCGCAACCGAAGGCGGAAGACATGGAAGAGGGCGATTTTACCCTTGCATCGGGAGGGCTGTCGGTGGATGCCTCCAAGCTCTTGCCGGATACCCGCCGTCAGGTCATCCGCATGCTGGGTGACGCGATCAAGAACGATCCGGAGATCAAGGATTGGATGGTTCCACCCGAACGCGCGCAATCGCCGGCCCGGCGGCTTCAGGCGCAACGTTCTAAGAACGATGCACTTCGGCCGGTTTCCCTCGCGGAAGAAGCGCGCGCGGCCGCGGTTCCGGAGACCGCCGCGGTTTCGCCCGAGAAGCAGTTTGAGGAAGAGGTGCGCCGCTTCGAGGGGAGAATGGGCAACTCCGCGGAAGCGGGGGAGACCCGGACAGTCCGGATCTTGCTGCGGCGGAATGCCGTGCCTTCCTTTGCGGGAAAATCAATGCGTGAGGCGGCCGCCGTCGCGCTTCACGGCGGGTTTGAAATCAGTGCTTACGGGCGCGGCATCGCCCGCGCGCAAATTCCTCCCGCGGGCTCGGAATTACCCGAAGGGGAGCCGGTCCGCATACTATTTACCCCTTAAACGCCCCGTAACGGGGCGGGTTTTACCAGGACAGGAAAGGGCAGGACAGAGCATCCGATGCGGATAGCGGATTTATTTCGCCAGTCTCCCGGCGTGGCCGGGATTCCCGCGCATCTCTCGGCGGTTGAAGTAAGCGGGCTCGCTTACGATTCTCGTCGTGTACAGCCCGGCTTTCTGTTTTTTGCGTTTCCCGGAGCCCATGTGGACGGCAACCAGTTCGCGCTCGACGCGGTCAGGCGGGGCGCGGTGGCGGTTGTGAGCGAGAGCGAGGCCCCAGCCGGAGGGAACGTTCCCTGGATCCGCGTGAATCGCGGGCGGCATGCACTGGCCACGGCGGCGGGTGCGTTCTACCGCGAAGCGGCCGGGCGTGTGCTGCTTACGGGAGTCACCGGCACCAATGGCAAGACCACCAGCGCCTGGCTGATCGATGCCGTGCTCCGCGCATCCGGCGAGCCGACCGCGATGATCGGCACCGTCAACTACCGGCTTGGCGAAACCTTGCTGCCCGCGCCCAACACGACGCCCGAATCGCTGGATATCTACCAGTTGATTCAGCGGCTCTCCGATCTCGGCGGGCGATATCTGACAATGGAGGTTTCATCCCATGCGCTGGATCTCGGCCGCGTCCACGGCATCCATTACCATACGGCGGTTTTTACGAACCTCACGCAGGATCACCTCGATTACCACCGCACGATGGAGGCTTACCTGGCGGCTAAGTTGCTCTTATTCTCTCCAGAGCGCGCGCAACCGCCGGTCTGGGCCGTTCTGAACGCGGACGACCCTTACGCGAATCATGCCGCGCTTGCTCCCGGTACGGAAGCCATTCGTTTTGGGCTGAACGAGACCGCGGATCTTCGTGCGTTGAACGTGGATGCCGGGTTCGGCGGTATTGCGTGCGATGTGGAATGGCGTGGAAAAAGAATGCCGCTGCGTTCTCCCCTGCTCGGCGATTTCAACGTTTATAACCTGCTGACGGCTTATGCGGCTTGTTTGAGCCACGGCGTCGATCGGGCAGCGATCCACCAGGTGCTCGCCGGCGCCGGCGCCGTGCCCGGACGCTTCGAGCGCGTTGACGCGGGCCAGCCTTTTGCCGTGGTTGTGGATTACGCGCACACGCCGGATGCGCTCCTCAGCCTGTTGCAATCCGCCCGCAAACTGAATCCGGCCCGCGTGATTACCGTCTTCGGCTGCGGCGGAGATCGTGACCGCTTAAAGCGGCCTCGGATGGCGGAAGCCGCCGCCTCGCTGAGCGATTTTGTCGTGCTCACATCGGACAATCCGCGTACCGAAGCGCCGCTCGACATCATGAACGACGCCCTGGTGGGATTGCAGCGCTTCAGTACGCCGCGCCTGCTTGAGGTGGATCGCAAGGAAGCCATCTGGCGCGCAATCGAAATGGCGAACCCTGGAGATATCGTCCTGATTGCCGGCAAGGGCCACGAGACGTATCAGATCTTCGCGGATCGCACGACGCATTTTGACGATCGCGAGGCCGCGCTGGCCGCTCTTGCCGGGCGAGGGTTCCGTACTCCGCCGGAGGGCCGCGCATGAAGCTCTCCTTCGCGGCGATCGCTCAAGCGCTCTCACTGCCCGCGCCCTCCGGGGACGAGATGATCAGCGGCTATCAGACGGACTCGCGGCTTGTACAGCCGGGCGATCTCTTCTTCGCGATGCGAGGCGAATCGCTGGACGGCCACGCATTCATTCCGGGGGCTGTTGAGCGCGGAGCGTCGGCCCTGGTGGTCGAACGTCCGGGCGTATATCCGGTACAGGCGTTCGTCGTGCCGGATGCCCTTAATGCCCTGTGGCGTCTCGCCGCTTGGGCGCGGCGGGAATGGGGAAAACCCGTTCTCGCGCTCACCGGCAGCGCCGGTAAAACCTCGACCAAGGATATCTGCGCGGCTCTGTTAAGCACGCGCCACCGCACCGGGCGGACTTCGGGAAATTTAAATAATCACGTGGGTCTGCCGCTCTCGATACTGCGCCTGCCAGATGACGCCGAACTCGCCGTGCTGGAACTCGCGATGAACCATGCCGGTGAAATCGCGAAGCTCGCGGAGATCGCGCGGCCAAACCACGCACTGGTGACGAACGTTGGCTATGCCCACATCGAATATTTCGAATCCGTCGAGGGCATCGCGCGCGCCAAACGGGAGGTGATCGAAGCGCTGCCGTCCGGGGGCACGGCTATCCTCAATGCGGATGATCCCCGTGTAAGCGCGTTCGCGCGGGTTCACCCAGGGCCGGCGCTCCGCTACGGAATGCACGAAGAAGCGGACATCC
>CAZXBZ010000262.1:0-5643 GCA_964639135.1 uncultured Solibacteraceae bacterium
CGCGAGGCCCTTGACCTTCTTCATGGGTGCTTGGCTGGAGCGCAGCCACCAGCCGGCGAGCGCCCCGAGCAGCGTGGTCGCAATAGCCGGTATCGTTGACAGCAGGCCCTCGTTGTCGCCGAAGTCGTAACAGCAGAACGGGCGTGGCACAATGAGCCGGTCAATATAGCCGCTCAGGTTGCCCGCCGGCGTAAGATCTCCCGCGCCTATGCCGGGTACGGGAACCAGCGTCATGATGGCCCAATACCCCAGAAGCAGCGCCACGGTGACAATCGCCTGGCCGCGCACCTTCAGGTGGATCACCACAATTGCCGCGATGAAGTAACAAATGGCGATTCGCTGCAATACGCCGGGAATGCGCAAATCGTGCAGGCTTTTCTGGAACAATCCGTTGTAAACAAGACCCAGAAAAAAGAGCAGCGCGAGACGGCGCAGGGCACGCCAGTACAGATGGAGCTTATTGGCGCCTTCCTCGGCGTGGCGGCCCATTGAGAACGGGAGCACTACGCCCACCAGAAAAAGAAATAGCGGGAAGATCAGGTCGTAGAAGCGGAAGCCCGCCCACTCGACGTGTTCGAACTGTGCGTCGATCGCCGCCATGAAGGGGACCGGGAGCAATGCGTAGAAGCTGTGTATTAAGCCCTCGCCGCCCTTGATCCAGAACATGTCGAATCCACGAAGCGCATCGATCGAGGTAATGCGCTCCGGTTTCTTTGCCGGCGCGGCCTGAGCTTTTTCCACTGTGTCGCCTTTCGTAATGAATTTTATGCGCATCGGGAAGCCGTGCGCTAGCGGGTCCTCGCGGAAAAATTTCAATTCCGGAGCATTTTTTCCGGCACGAATTCAAACGTCGTCCGGCAAACCGCTCCAGAAAGGTATTTGCAGGATTTGCCCAGCGGGAAAGACGGCGATGTCGCCGGATGCGGGTGGCTCACCGTCAAGCCAGACCTTGCCTGGCGGTGGAGGGAGTGTTCCGCGTGACGATGGACGGCCGCTAATGCAGGCCCTTCGATTTCAGATACGCGAGCAGAGCGGCCGGGTCATCGGTGATGATGGCGTCCACTTTTGCCTCGATCAGTTTATCCCACTCGGCTGGGGTGTTCGGCGTCCAGGGAACCACCTGGATGCCCGCCTTGTGCGCGGCCGCCACCTTCTCCGGGGTCACCAGCCGAAAGTGTGGCGAGATGATCTCGGCATTCGCGGCCTCGGCCGTGATTGCCGCAAAATCTCGCTGATCATTGGAGGTGAGCGCGGCGAGGCGCACCTCGGGCGAGAGTTTGCGCATCGCGATCAGGGTGCGGAAGTCGAACGATTGCAGAATGACCCGCTTCTCGATCTTGTGCTTACGGATCTGCTCGAACATCAACCGGGCAAACTCTTCGGGCGGCGGCGCTAACTCGGGGTGTCTTGGTGAGATTTTGGTTTCGACATTGAAATCGAAGTTGCCGCGTGGAGCGAGCGCGAAGACCTCGTCGAGCGCCGGCATGCGCGTTCCCGGTACGGGCGTTTGCTTCGGGAATTCCGGGTTTTGCAATTTGCCGCAATCCCACTGGCGGATTTCGGCGAGCGTGAGTTCGCGGATGAGAACCTTGTTCCTCGGGCCCGAGCAGACGGGGGTTTCGAGCACCGGATCGTGCGAGACGACCAGCACGTTATCCTTCGTTACCGACACATCCAGCTCAAGCACATCCGTGTCATGAGCGATCGCGTACTCGAACGCGGGAATGGTGTTTTCCGGCCGCTCGGCGCGCGCGCCCCGGTGGCCATGTACCAGAATTCGCGCCGGTTCGGCGGCGGAGGCAACCAGCAGAATCATGGCGCCGAATAAGGCGATGACGGCGAACGGGAGCGATTTCCGCAACATGGCAGTTGCGAGTCTATCATAGCCGCTCGTATCGCTAAACCAGTTAGCGATACGAGCGCCAGCCTAGACGGTCTCCGGCTTTTTCCGCGTGCTCGAGATTTTCTCCACCAGCACAAAAATCACTGGAATGAAGAAAATAGCGATCGCGCTCGCGGCCACCATGCCCCCGATCACGGTGGTGCCCATCACCTGCCGCGCCACGGAACCCGCGCCGGACGCAAACCACAATGGCAGGCAGCCAAAGATGAACGCAAGGGAGGTCATCAGAATCGGCCGAAGCCGAAGCCTGGCCCCTTGGAGCGCCGCATCCGCCAGCGGCATGCCATTGTCGTAGGCTTCCTTGGCGAATTCCACGATGAGAATGGCATTCTTCGCCGAGAGGCCGATCAGCATCACCATGCCGATCTGCGAGTAAACGTCATTCTCGATCGTCACCAGATAAGCGGGCGCGTACATCAGGACGATGGTGCGGCGCAGCCATAGGACAAAGAATGCCCCGAATACGGCGATGGGCGTACTCAGCAGCACGCTAAAGGGCAGGGACCAGCTTTCATAGAGCGCCGCCAGAATCAGGAAGACAAAAAGCAGCGAGAAGGCGAAAATCGCCCAGGCGGGAATGCCCTGCTGAGACTGCTTCTCCTGATAGGACATGCCCATGTAGTCAAAGCCCATCTCGGACGGCATGGTCTGCGCGAAGACCTCTTCGAGCGCCGCCATGGCCTGCGCGGAGCTGTATCCCGGCGCGGCGTTGCCGTTGATTTGCGCGCTGCGGTACAAATTATGCCGCATCGTGAATTCGGGACCTGGGGCCGCTTCGAACTTAGTGAACGACGAGATGGGCACCATGTCCCCGGTGTTGTTGCGCACGTAGAACTGGTTGGCGTCGTCCGCCTTCGTGCGGTACTCGCCGTCGGCCTGCACATAGACCTGCCACTGGCGGCCGAAGCGGTTGAAGTAGTTGATGAACAGGCCGCCCATGTATGTCTGGATGGTCTTGTAGACGTCGTTGATCGCGACGCCCTGCTTCAGAACTTTCTCCCGGTCCACATTGACGAAAAGCTGGGGCACGTCGGGCAGGAAGGTTGTGCTCACGCCGGCGATCTCGGGCCGCTCGCGGGCGGCCGCGAGAAAGGTATTCAGATTGCTCTGCAGAAAGGGGATGTCCCGTCCGGCTCGGTCTTGCAGCACGAAGGTGAATCCGCCGGCCGTGCCTACGCCCGGAATCGCGGGCGGGGAAAAACTGAAGGCAAGAGCGTCCGGCAGCTTTGCCAGTTCGCGGTTGAGCCGCTGCGAAATCTCGCGGTATTGCTCCTCGTGGCTTTTACGTTCTTTCCACGGTTTGAGGCGCACGGAGAAAAACCCTCCGAACGTGTTTCGCACGCCGCTCAGCATGCTGAAGCCGGAGACCGAAGTGTAATACTGAACGCCCGGAATTTCCGCAACGATCTTCTCGATCTTCTGGGCGACGTCGTCCGTCCGCTGGATCGATGCGGCTTTCGGAAGCTGATAGTTGATGTAGATGTACCCCTGGTCTTCATCGGGAAGAAAACTGCTGGGCACGAGTTCCGCGAAGAACCCGGCGCCAACGACGGAGAGCGCGAGCAGCACCATCGCGATAGCGCTCTTGCGGATGAGTCCGCGGCAAACGCCGACGTATTTCAGCGTCCCGCGCCCGAAGATGCGGTTAAACCAGTCAAAGAACGCCTGCAGAGGGCCATGGCCTTTCTTCGGGGGCTTCAAAAGTAACGCGGAGAGGGCGGGGCTGAGGCTGAGAGCGTTGAACGCGGAGATGATCACCGAAATCGCGATGGTGATGGCGAACTGCTGATACAACCTGCCCGTGATACCGGGCACGAAGGCCGTGGGCACAAACACCGCCGAGAGAACAAGAGCGATACCGACGACAGGGCCGGAAATTTCCCGCATGGCTTGGAACGCCGCGTCCTTGGGCGCCATGCCTTCTTCAATGTGCCGCGACACCGCCTCGACAACGATGATGGCGTCGTCCACCACCAGACCGATGGCCAGCACCAGGCCGAAAAGAGAGAGGGTATTGATGGAAAATCCGAAGAGCGGGAAGACCGCGAAGGTGCCAACCAGCGAAACCGGCACGGCCAGCAGCGGGATGAGCGTGGCGCGCCAGCCCTGCAGGAAGAGATAGACCACGAAGATGACGAGAATCACCGCGATCACGAGCGTCTCGACGATTTCTTCCATGCCGGCCCGCACCGCGGCGGTGGTGTCAAGCGCGACGGCATAATCCATATCGGAGGGGAATCGCTTCTTTGCTTCGGAAAGGAGCTTGAGCACGCCATCCGCCGCCTGCACCGCATTGGAGCCGGGCAATTGGTAGATCGACATGATCGCGCTCGGCCCGCCGTTAAATCGTCCGATGACGTTGTAATCCTGCGCGCCAAGCTCGACGCGGGCGACGTCCCGGACGCGCACGATACCGCCGTTCGGTGCCTCGCGGATAACGATATCCTCGAATTCCGACGGCGTCACCAGGCGGCTCTTGGCGTGGACCGAATAGGTGTATTGCTGGCCGGGCGGCACGGGTTCTCCGCCCACTTTTCCGGCCGGGTTTACCGTATTCTGCGTTTGGATGGCGTTCACGATCTCGGGCACCGTGACGCCGAGTTTCGCCAGGTAATCCGGCTTCAGCCAGATGCGCGTGGCGTACTGGCCGGCGCCGAAGACCTGCACCATCGCGATGCCAGGCACGCGCAGCACCTGGTCGTTCAGATTGATGTACGAGTAATTCGCGAGAAAACGTGCGTCGTGCGTACCCTTGGGGGAGTGCAGCGCCACCATCATCAGCGGCGCGGAGAGCGATTTCTGCACCGTGATACCGAAGTTTGTCACCTCGGGCGGAAGCTGCGGGTTCGCGAGCGTCTGCCGCATCTGCGTGAGAATCAGATCCGTATTCGGGTCCGTCTTCACGTCGAAGTTGACGACCAGCCTCATCTGCCCGCTCGAAGACGAGTTCAGGGAGTACATGTAGTTCATGTTGTCCACCCCGCTCATCTGCTGCTCGATGGGCGTCGCCACGGCTTGTTCAATGGTTTGAGAATCCGCCCCTACATAGGTCGCCGAGACCTGCACCTCGGGCGGTACGATGCTGGGGAATTGCGCGACAGGCAAGAACGGAATGGTAATCGCGCCGACAATTACCATCAGGATCGAGATCACGATGGCCACGATGGGCCGGTTGATAAAGAATCTGGACACGAGCTCAGGCTCCCTTCGGGCTGACTGTCATACCGGGCCGAAGCCTGTCTCCGCCTTCGACAACGACCCGCTCGCCCGCCCGAAGACCTTCGTTGATGACCCACATGACGCCGCTCACCTCACCCGGCTTGACGGTGCGTAGAGTCACCTTATTCTCGCTGTCCACAACGGCAACCTGGAAGCTGCCCTGCAACTCGATCACCGCGCGCTGCGGAACAAGCAGCGCGTCCTTTTGAGTGCGAATCAATGCGCGCACCTTGGCGTACTGCCCGGGGGCCGAGAGGACGAGCACGGCCGCGGCGGTGAGTTGGAAGCCGCGGAAGCACATCAGCGCCTGCACTGCCGGATACAGCCGCCAGGACGGCACCTGCGCGGCGATCAGATCATCCAGCCGCGTGACCCGTTGCAGCGTCTGATCGACGGCCAAGAGATATTCCTCGAGGACCGCCTTCAAGGCGGGCAACGGCAACACCAGTTCGCGCAAGTAACGCTGGTGCGCTTCGGACCAGTTGGCCTTGCCTTGGTAGCGATAGCCCTGGCGCAGGAGA
>CAZXBZ010000263.1:0-5610 GCA_964639135.1 uncultured Solibacteraceae bacterium
CGCGCTCCGGCTGACGAAGTCCTGGAGCAATCCGTACTTGCCCACTTCCTCCGCCCGCTGCTTGCACCCACAGGCGGTTCCAAGACCGAGTTCGTAGGTTTCGTCGGTGCCGATGTGAATGTATTCCGAGCCGGGCGTCGCTTCCATGGCCTCTTCCCAGAGATCGAACAGCAGCTTATAGGTGCCTTCCTTGCGCGGGCAAAACTCCCAGTTGGAATCCGCGATCTCGCGCAGTGGTGCGAACCGCGGCCACTTCAGGATAAAGCTCACATGGCCGAGCCCCTGCACGAGCGGTACCAGTTGCACGTGATACTGGCGGGCGTAGCGCGTAAACTCCTGCATTTCTTCGATCGTGAAAGCGCCCGGCGCGCCGATCTCGGGATGCCGCCGGTAAGCGAGCTTATCCTCCCATTCCCAGACGAGCATGTTGATCTTGTAATCCGCGAGCGTTCGAATGAACTCCCTGACGTAATCGGCCTTGTCCTGGTGATGCTTGGTGTCGTAGTGTACGGCCCGGTGTGGAATATCGGGCGAGTCCGAAATCTTCATTCCTCGAACCATCGCGCCGGAGGTCCCTTGCTGGATTACCTGGAGCAGCGTCCGCGTACCGTAAAACAATCCGCTCTCCCCGTTCGCCCGGATCGTGATCCCACCTCTCCCAGCCGAGAACTCATACCCCTCCCCGCCCAGCGTACTCGGAGCGGCCTCGCGGCTTAAGCGAATCGAAGGTGTGCTCGATGAGGCCGCGATCTGGGCCGTGACGCCGTGTTCACTCCGAAGGCGTTCCGCCAGATCTTCGGCGGCAAAGCGGTCCGCCGCCGTCGCCGTCTTATCGAGAACGATGGCGATCCGCCGGGGAAAGATGAAATCCTCGCCTTCGAGTTGCGCCTTCTGTGGATAGGGGATCAGGCTGATGCCGGCCGTCCACAGCGCGGTTCGCGCACTGGCGCGAGCGGCCGCAAAAATAAAACAGATTACACAAAGAAAAATGATGGATCTTCTCATAAATGCACTCGGGTCCTCGATCATGCCGGCTCCGTGTCTGGGGAAGCCGACGAGCCGCCGGCCGAATCGGGCGGCAACTGGAAAACTCAGATCAAAATATACAACGTATAGCCGGTGGCGAGTCACGGACTCCTTCGCCGGGATGCGAGGGAAGGGCATTGCGCGCATTCCCGGACGCGCCGGTGGCCGCGCGTGAAAAATAAAGCTCGGATATGCTCGATATGATTTTCCCGTATTCCGGGTTTCACTCCTGATAACCTGGAACTCGATTTCCACTCGCGGTGGATCGCTGGAAACAGGCTCTGTACGCGGGCGGCCGGATGGAGGAACGAAGGATGAAATGTCTTTGTCTGATGATGTTGCTGGCGGCGGCTTCCTTGCTGGGCGCGCCGCCCGAACCGGGATTTACCTCACTGTTTGATGGGGAAACGCTCAGCGGCTGGCAATCCCCCGCGAAGCCGGAGGACCGTTACGTGGTGAAAGACGGTCTGCTTACCGCGCCGCCGGGCACCGGCGGCAATCTGATCACCGCGAAACAGTACGCCAACTTTGTCTTTCGTTTCGAATACCGGGTGGAGCCCGGAGGCAACTCCGGCATTGGCATTCGCTACCCAGGCACTGGGGACTCGGCGTATGTGGGAATGGAAATTCAGATCCTCGACGATACGCACCAGAGATACAAGGGTATGCTGCGCCCCGAGCAGCACACCGGATCCATTTACGACGTGGTTCCAGCGCGCACCCGCTTTCAGAAACCGGCCGGGGAGTGGAATGAGGAAGAAATCCTGGCGGACGGAAGCCACATTCGTGTCACGTTGAACGGCGTCGTGATCGTCGATTATGATCTCTCCCTCGTCAAGGAACCCGAGGTCCTCAAGAAGCATCCCGGCCTGCGCCGCCCGGCCGGCTACATCGGTATTCTCGGGCACCGGAGCCGGGCCGAGTTCCGGAACATCCGGATTCGTGAACTCCCTTAGCCGCGGAGTTCGCGCCCCCGCCCGCCACGCGGCGGGAACCTGGCCACGCATGGCTCGAATCAGGGCACGGCGAGCATCTTGATTCGAGCTCGGACTTCGATCGTCAGAGTCCTGTACAGACTATACTGCAGCCCCGCGCCGGCATTGTGCGTGGGGAGAGGTGGGCCGCCGCCGGCTTCGGGCCGGGCGGCTTTGTGCTCCACGGGGCGGGCTGGCGTTAGGGCAGTGGTGTCTCTCGCGCCTCGAAATCGAGCGCCGCGGAGTTCGTGCAGTAACGCAGGCCGGTGGGGTTAGGACCGTCGTCAAAAACATGGCCGAGGTGCGCTCCGCAGCGGCTGCAGAGGATTTCCACCCGGCGCATGCCCAGGGAGAAATCCACTTTCTCCGTGATGTTCTCCCTGGCGGCGGGTTGGTAATAGCTTGGCCAGCCGGAGCCGGAGTGATACTTGGTTCTTGAATCGAAAAGCACCGTCCCGCAGCGTGCGCACCGATAGAGCCCGTCCCCGTTGAAATCGGTGTACTTTCCGCTGAAGGCGCGTTCGGTGCCCTGGCAACTGGTGACGTCATAGGTGAGCGACGGGAGTTCCTTCTTCCATTCCTCGTCGGTTTTGGTGATCTTCTCCACGGCCTCGACGCCCGTGCGCCGCCCGGATTTGTCGAAGGTAGCAATCTTGACGGTCTTCGCGCGTTTTCCGTTCTTTGTGCTTTTGGCGGCGGAAGCGACGGCGTCTTTCCCGGAGCGCTCCGCGGCCAGCGCCGGGAGGCCCAGGGCCAAAAGGCTGGAGAACATGGCGTGACGGCGCGTGAAGGAAAAGTGTGAGCTGAATGCCATGGCGCGGATTCCCCCTCTATTCAGTACCGGTAATTGGATGCCTCGCCGCCACTATGGGTTGCGGACTCCGCGTCTTGGCCATTTGGAAATTCACCTGCCGCCATGGGGCGCTCGAGCGGAACGCCAGCCCCGTGACGCCCCTGGTGGATTCCGTGCCGCCCTTACATCCCGTGCTGCTTTCGGTGATACCCCGCGTCAAAGCGCTGCGTGGTTTTGAAGGTCTCGTACCGGCCATCCCCGGCCACTTCCCGCAGCCTTGCCGAAAGCGCGCCGAGTTCGCCTTCGGTCATCGGCTTGAAGTTGCGGGCAACCTCAATCGCCCGGTTCAGGTCCTCCATCGAGGCGAGCCCCACTACCTGCGTGCTGGTTGGTTGCGAAAGAAAGTAGCGGTAGCACTCCTCCACCGTCACCACCCCGTCCCGCAGCATCTGCCCGTCGCCGCCGCAGCCTTTCATGCCGATCACGCCAATGCCCCGGCGATGGCATTCCGTCACCACCTCATGCCGGAAGCTCTCAAAACTGTGGTCCATGATATTGATGGGCATCTGGCAGGCATCCCAGGGGAAATTCAGGGCCAGCATCTTCCGGTGAATGCGCGGATGCTTATGGCCGGTAAATCCGATAAAGCGCACCTTCCCCTGTTTCTTCGCCTCCAGGGCGGCGCGCAGTCCGCCTTTCTCGTCCAGAAACTCCGGGTCGTTGAAGTAGTTGCACTCGTGAAACTGCCACAGGTCGATCACGTCCGTTCGCAACCGGCGCAGGCTGTCCTCCAGTTGCCGCATGGCTCCGGCGTAATCCCGGTCGCACACTTTGGTCATGAGGAACGCTTTTTTGCGATAGCCGTCCATCGCGAGCGCCTTGCCCATCACTTCCTCGGCGCGTCCGTTGTGGTAATCCCAGGCATTGTCCATGAAGGTGATGCCATGGTCGATGGCCGTATGGACGATCCGCAGGGATTCGCTCTCCTCCTTCGGACGTGCCTGGTGGTGTCCGCCCAGCCCGAGCGCCGAGACCCGCACCCCCGTCTTCCCCAGTTCCCGCAAGGGAACCACTCCGCTGCTGGCTTGCGCCCGCAAGGAACTCACAAGAGGCAGCGCCGCGGCCCCCGCCAAAAACCGGCGCCGGGATGGATCAATCATACGGACCTCCTTTCGGGATATTGTATGAGTTTCCGCCGCGCACTACGAGGCCTAATCTATCGGCACGCCAGCAAGTTCTCTTAGAGACGGGAGCATGCCCGTCTCTCGTCAGGCTCAGGGTGACTACAGCCTTTGGTCTCGGGCCGGAGCCGATTGACTTCGAGCCCGTTACGGCTCCATCGCAATCTCCGCGGCCAAGTGCGAAGCGATCGCCGCTGCTTATCTCAGACGGGCGGATTGAACTCGGGACGACGCGGAAGACGAGCGGGACAAACTCTTCGGCCAGTCAAGGATAAGCTCACAAACGAATCAAATAGAAATGTTCTTCGAGTCCAGAGGATAATGGCTGTGAGACCATGAGCGTTCCCAACTCAATCCACAGTCTCGATTCCTCGCTTCCACCCGACGCGAGGCATACCGACACGCCCTTCCTCGCTCGACTGCGATTCAGGAACTTCCTCTCGTTTGGCCCGGAGTCGGATTGGATCAAACTCAGAAATCTCAACGTGCTCATTGGTCCGAACGGGTCGGGTAAGAGCAATTTTCTCAGCGCCGTTGAAATTTTGCGCCGTGGAGCCGAACGCGATATTCAGACCGCGCTGGGTGCTGGCGGGCGGGCTTCGGATTTCGTCTGGAAAGGCGCCGAGAGACTCAGCGCCTTTGATATCGAGGCCGAGTTTTCAAATCCGTTCGATCAATACCCGTTGGGCTATTGCGTCCAACTGTCCGCGGTGTCGGATCTCTTCGGAATCGCTGATGAGCGCCTTGTCAGGCAGCCTGAAGTCGGTCTTCCCGATGTTGGGAAAGGTTCTCCGATCTTCGCCCGCGCCTTTGGCAACCCGCCGAAACCATTTCTT
The DNA here is from genome assembly GCA_964639135.1 of uncultured Solibacteraceae bacterium. Taxonomy (GTDB): domain Bacteria; phylum Acidobacteriota; class Terriglobia; order Bryobacterales; family Bryobacteraceae; genus JACTMJ01. Next base: position 4,811 of record CAZXBZ010000263.1, read on the forward strand.
GAGATTCGAGGATTGGACGACCCCAATAGCCGTTCCGCCGTCCAGAATCCGGATCTTCCGGCTAACGCACTGATTTTCTCCCGGCGTGAGCAACGCCTATATCCGGAAATCACCTATCTCGGGGAGCGATTGGAGCAAACGAGAATTTACCGTTTCCCGGATTTGGATACCCGAGTGCCATTGCGAATTCCGCAATCACCGTCCGTGCAGGGCGAATTTCTCAATGAAGATGCAAGCAACCTCAACAAGTTACTGAATAATCTGCGGGAATTGCCAGGCGCCTTCGAGCGCATCGAATCCGGGCTGAAGGAATTCATGCCAGGGATATCTCGAATCCACATTCATGCCGGATACAATTCCTTCGAACTGAGATTGAGTGAAGAGGGTCTTTCCACTCCGATCCCTTCCGCGCGCCTGTCGGACGGCACTTTGCGCTACCTGATCCTCTTGTTTGTGCTCACGCACCCTTCTCCACCGCCTCTCATGTGTATTGAGGAACCGGAGATAGGGCTCCATCCCGACATGATTTACGGACTCGGCAAGTTGCTCCTTGATGCATCGGCCAGAACCCAGTTGATCGTTACCACCCATTCCGATGTCCTCATCAATGCGCTCTCGGGTTCTCCGGAAGCGGTTCTGATCTGCGAGAAGAACAAGGGAGTCACGGACCTCAAGAGGCTTCAGTTGACCGAACTCGATGATTGGTTGGCGGATTACTCTCTTGGCGACCTGTGGCGGCAGGGCCATCTGGGAGGCAATCGCTGGTGAAACTCGTTGTCTTCGTGGAGGGGACGGCCGGC